>JBEBHM010000636.1:0-5087 GCA_040080875.1 Pirellula sp. | reverse complement strand
GACTCTCCCTTGATGAAGGCTCAAGGTGTCCAATGGGATGCTAGCATTACCCACATTTCGAATCGTCCGATGATTAAATCGCAAGGAGTCGTACTCGTATTCAATCCCGGCCCGTCGATTCGAGCAGGAGTACGAGTACCATTTTATTGAGTACGATTACGATAGAATCCCCGAAGATGAGGGTGATGATGAGACCCATACACCATACACCTTAAGCCGCCTTAAGCCTTTTTTCGGCGTCGAGCAGCATACAGCCCAACAGCTACCAAGCCAACGAGCATCATGCTGCTGGGTTCGGGTACGGCTACGATCGACGTACCAGCCAAGCCTAAGGAAGCGACTTGCGCGCTGTTTAGTGTTTGATCCCAAATGGCTACAGCACCAACAGATAAAAGATTATTTTCGACGTCTTCATCGCCAAAGAGAAGTACCGTGGGAAGAAATGAGAACCGGTCGCTATCCAACGCAGGCTGCGTGTGAGTTTGAATGAGCGTTCCGTCGATGTACGTTTGATACGCACCGGTTGCTGATAGATCTGCAGTAATCACAAGACGATGCCATTGATCTGCAGGCATTTGAAAATTGGTGGTATATCCCAAAGCTCCCACACCCAAACGCGCATCCGAGTTTCGAATGAAATAGTCACCATCGTTCGCATTGGTGGTATCGCTTTGGAACAAGGTTCGCCACTCATCGGTGTTTGGACGTCGAATGTCGAACAACATCGAATACTGATTCACTCGCGTACCACCACCGTTGGCAGCGATTCCGTGCGTGGCGATTAGATGGTTGGCAATGCCAGGAACGGTCTCGATGACTCCGTTGAGGGTCAATCCGTTATAGGTCTGACTGGCAAAATGACTTGGCGTCGTGCCGACAACGGTTAAGTTGTTGCCAATGGTCGCTTGACCAACATTTGAGGCATTACCAAACTCCCACAATCCCGCAATTCCAGCTTCCGCTCGTTTTCCGACAGATGCTGAAGATCCAAACACAACGAGCAAACCGATGCTCAATACCCAAGTTCGCAATGAGAATTTACTTGCCATCATCTACCCCATAAATCAAGATGCCAAAATCAACGCTAGTCGGGGCGATTATACAAAAACTGGGAACCAGATTGTCAATCCCCCAAAAAAAGTTTTGCTCGACAGTTGAGACCACTCCTCGGAAGCGACAAACGCTCAAAACGCAGGTAAATGCGGCGTTTTTTTGATCTAGGGTCGGCCAAAGTATTTGAGTGCATAGGCACGCTATGTTTCAGCGACCGCGATGGGTATCATTTGTTTCTGTTTGTTTGGCTTTCTGGATCTCAATTGAGTCCCAACAGCAAGAGGATTGGTATGGATCGGATTCGTTTGCATTTCTTGGTTGCACTATGTTTGGTTTCATTGGCAGCCTTTGTTGGTTGCGGCCCCAAAGGTCCGAAACTCCATCCCGTAACAGGAATGGTCGAGGTTAACGGCAAGCCGACCGAGCATGCACTGGTCTTCATGCATCGCAAAGAACGGAATCCGCTTCTCGATCCGCTTCCCTACGGAACGAGTGCTGGAGATGGAAGATTTGAGATCGAGACACCCGACTTGGGCAAGGGCGCACAGGAGGGGAGTTATACGCTCACTGTATACTTGCCCGATATGACCAAGCCAGAAGATTCCAACGGGCAACGTCCCGATGCCTTGAACGGAGCGTACGAAAAAGTGGCCGAATCAAGCTTGGTTGTAACGGTGTCTGCGGGAAAAAATGAACTACCGTCGTTGAAGCTTGTTCCAGGTCCTCCGAGAGCCCGCCAAGCCTCAGACAAAAACAACAAATAATTTGAACCGAAAGTTAAATGCGTTAGTCGACAACTTTTTTATTTCTTATCAAAATTAGAGAAAGTGGTTATTGTGCGAAAAACGAACCATGTGAGACACGGTTTCACTCTTGTAGAACTGCTGGTGGTCATTGCGATCATTGGGATCCTCGTCGGATTGTTGTTACCTGCAGTCCAAGCTGCTCGCGAAGCAGCTAGGCGAATGCAGTGTTCGAACAACCTGAAGCAGCTTGGACTGGCCTTTCATAATCACGAAAGCACCTTCAAGAGTTTGCCTCCTTTGTATACGTCCGGAACCTACGTTCAACCAAACCAATTCTGTTTGACGTATCTCCTACCTTACTTTGAGCAGTCGGCACTGTTTAGCCAAATCGACTTGAAGTTGAGCGGGTATCATCCCACCAACTTCCCGGCTTTCACCAAGGCCATACCCACCTTCATGTGTCCGTCGGCTCCGCTGGATCCATTGATGACGTACAACGTACCCTCGACCAAGTATGCGACATTGCCGACAGGCGTTACCCAGATTCGCGTGGGACGAACCGATTATAGTGCGCCCTCAGGAACGGGCGGAACCTGGGTGGTCCAAAGCATCGGGACGCAAGCGATCTCGCTTGGGCCGCCTATGTTGGAACAGAACAAGTTCACTAAGTTTGGCTCAACCACCGATGGACTGAGCAATACTCTATTGCTGGTGGAGGACGCCGGACGTCCTTTCCGTTACGGTGCTGGATTTACAAAGCGAGGGGCTGATCGAGACGGGAATGGGGCTGCTGGCGGATGGGGAGATCCAGACAGTTGGTTTGGTATCAATGGAGCCAACGCACAACTCGGTACACAGGGTACTGGACCCACAGCCGTCAACGGCTCGAGCGACAACGAAATCTACGGGTTCCATCCAGGTGGAGCTCATGTGCTTCTAGGTGATGGGTCCGTTCGATTGCTTCAACAAAATATTACACTGGCAATGGTCAGCGCTTTTGTTAGCCGCCAGGGCGGAGAAATCCTGCCAGAAGAAGTGCAATAATCCCGCTTTCTTTCGGTGCGTTTTTTTGGCTTGATGCTAGGGAACTGTGAGGGACCCCAGCGGCCTCGTGCCGCTTGGTGAACAAGATTCAAAGACTAGATGAAGGGACCGTCCGATTCGAAAGACCCCCGTGACCTCGCGCCACGGGTGAATCAGGCTCATAAGCTCAGGCTCAATAATGCTTCTTGAATTTGTAAAGAGCGAAAGCTCCCTGGGATCGACCATGCGAAGCTTGATCGGTTGCTTGTTGGCGGTCTGCGAGTGTTTGAACGGCTTGTCTCAAGATGGGCGGGAAAGCGAGCAAGTCAAGCCGATATCAGCCGTAGTCGGTCTTCCCAAACGAATCGCATTCGGTTCCTGTGCCCATCAAGATAAACCGCAGCCTGTGCTGAAGCGCGCTCTCGAACAGGCCCCCGACATTTTCATTTATCTAGGGGACAATATTTACGGCGACTCGCGCGACATGGGTGTGTTGAGAGAAAAATATGCAAAGCTTGCGTCTAAGCCAGAGTTCATTTTGCTTCGCAAGAACATCGCCACATTGTCGATCTGGGACGATCATGACTATGGGGAGAATGATGCAGGTAAAGAGTACCCGTTCCATCGCGAGTCCCGAGAATTATTCCTAGACTTTTGGAAGGTTCCCAAAGACTCTCAACGTCGCACACACGAGGGAATCTATGGAAGCCACATGTTTCGATCCAACAACCAGTCACTGCAGATTATCTTGCTCGATACTCGCAGTTTTCGGTCTCCGCTAAAAAGGAACCCGTTCATTAAGTCGCGGAATAGCGAATTCAAGAATGACTACCAACCCGATGCGGATCCAACCAAAACGATCCTAGGCGAAACGCAGTGGAAATGGCTGGAGGAGCAACTCCGAGCGCCGGCCGATGTACGCATCATCGCTTCTTCCATTCAATTTGCGCACGAATACAACGGATACGAATCTTGGAATAACCTGCCGCTTGAGCAGCAGAGGATGATTGAGACCATTCGCCGAACGAAAGCGTCCGGCGTTCTGTTTTTGTCGGGCGATGTGCACTGGGCGGAGATTTCCCGGCGGAATTTTCCAGACCTTTATCCGCTTTATGATGTCACCGCCAGCGGGATTACCGAGACTTGGTACAAGATTGAACCGAATTCATTTCGTGTGGGTCAACCAGTTCCAGAGAACCACTTTGGGTTGCTTGAGTTCGAATGGGATGCAGCGATCCCGAACATTACCTTAAAAATCATCAACCATAACGGCGAGACCAAGTGCCGCGAGCGGATAGATCAAGCGGAGTTGCGGTTTGAAAAATGAGCTGCCCTTGCCTCAAGAATGGCGCAATGAAGGGGTTGATTGTATGATTGTGAGACCACCGTTCCCACCACAATTCGGAGATTTGAAATGAAGACTCAGTTGCTTTGCATGTTGTTCGTTGGAATTTCGGCAGTTGCCGGGTCGGCCCAGTCGGTCGAACGCGATGTTGCGTACGCTCAGCCTGCCCTCGAAAGACAAGTGTTGGATATCTACTCGCCCACCAACGCTAAGAACCTGCCTGTTGTATTCTGGATTCACGGGGGTGGATGGCAAACCGGCGACAAATCGAGCGTGCAGCTCAAGCCGCAGTGGTTTTTGGATCAAGGCTTCGTATTCGTTTCGACCAACTACCGGTTGTACCCCAACGTCGAGATGGGCACCATCATCCGCGATGTTGCCAAGTCGCTGGGATGGGTTCACAAAAACATCGCCAAACATGGTGGCGATCCCAATCGAATCTTTGTCATGGGGCATTCCGCAGGAGCTCAATTGGCTGCGATCGTGTGCATCGATGACCGCTACCTGAAAGCCGAAGGCGTTCCGTTTTCGGTTCTTAAAGGTTGTGTGCCCGTCGATGGTGATACCTACGATGTGCCGGCCATCATCGAGACTGCGGAAACTCGCCGCCGCGTGCATCATCAACCGCAAGCCAAGGTTGGTCACCGTGAGAAATTTGGAAATGACCCGGCAAAACACATCGACCTATCGGCGGTTACGCATATCGCCAAGGACAAGGGTATTCCGCCATTCTTAATCTTGTATGTTACTGGCCATCCCGATACCTCAGCCCAAGCACAACGCCTTGCTGGGGCCCTTTCCGCTGCATCCATCTCAGCAAAGTTGTTTGGAGCCAAAGATTCAGAACATAGCAAACTCAATGACGATCTCGGCAAGCCGAATGATCCAGCCAGCGCGGCCTTGGTTGAATTCGTAAAGGA
>JBEBHM010000635.1:0-5091 GCA_040080875.1 Pirellula sp. | reverse complement strand
TGGGAGCGCTCGATGCGATCGACGCGTTTCGCGAATCGCTGCGTTTGCGTTTTCCATCGGCAAAGCAAGACGTTCATGCGGAGAAAGGTTTTCAGCCAAGAGGTCGCTTTCAGATTCTAGAGAGTGTCTCTGAGGGAGCCGTTCGATTCGTGATTCCGCGCGATCGAGTAACCTGTGAGGAATGCTTACATGAGTGTCAGACGCCCGGCGATCGGAGATTCGGCTTCGCTCTCAATGGCTGCGCACAGTGTGGTCCGCGGTACTCGTTGATCACGGCAATGCCGTATGATCGGCGTCATACCAGTATGTCCGAGTTCGTTATGTGCGCTGGCTGTCAAGCTGAGTTCGAGAACCCAAACCACCGGCGATTTCATGCGCAAACCAATAGCTGTCCGGAATGCGGACCAAAGGTATGGTATGAAGCGAATGGCGAGCTGATTGGACACGGCGAGACTGCAGTCGCAGCCGCAATCGCGGCGGCGGCCAGGGATATTTGCCAAGGACGCATCCTTGCGTTGAAAGGCTTAGGTGGATACCAGCTCGTGTGCGACGCTACCAACAGGGCCGTAGTCGATCGACTTCGCAGTCGAAAGGGCCGCATTTCCAAACCGCTTGCCGTAATGACTGTTTCGGTGCATGCTGCTCTCTCGATCGCCGAAATCGACGCTTTAGAAGAAAACGCTTTGAAAAGTCCGGCCGGACCCATCGTGCTTGTCCGGTCAAAACAGAAAACTTGCTTGGCGTCAAACATCCACGCTGGTTTTTGCAACGTTGGAATGATGTTGCCGACGACGGCCTTGCACATGATGTTATTAAACGAGACAAAGGTACCTTTGGTCGTAACGAGCGGCAATATCGAAGGTGAGCCCTTGGAGTATCGAGAGACGGAAGCAACGTTGAGACTCGCTGGGATCGTGGATTGCTTTTTGCATCACAACCGACCTATCGTCCATCCAATCGATGATAGCGTTGTCCAGTCTATCGCGGGCCAACTCGTTACGCTTCGCGCGGCGCGTGGGATTGCGCCGATACCGGTCGACTACAGCCCCAACCTGCAAGTCATGTCCTTAGGCGGTCAGCAGAAGTCGGCTATCGCTTTTTCGAACGGACATTCCACGGTCCTCGGACCTGACCTTGGGGATCTTAATACGGTACGCAGCCGCGAAAGATTTCTCAATCAAAAAACCGCATTGCAGAATCTTTTGAACTGCGAGTCGCCTGTCTTTGCATGCGATCAACACCCTGACTATTTTTCGACCCAATGGGCAACTGAGAATAGTACGCGCGAGTGCCACTCAATTCAACATCACCATGCGCATGTCGTTTCGGCGATGGTCGAACACGGGTGGCTAGGCCGTACCGTGCTTGGTTTCGCTTTCGATGGGACAGGCCTTGGTACCGATGGAACAATTTGGGGCGGCGAAGTCTTGGTTGCAAATGCGACTTCTTTTCGCCGAGTTGGATCCCTGAGACAATTTCGACTTGTTGGCGGCGATGTGGCGGCAGAGCAGCCGTGGCGCACCGCACTATCTCTCCTGGTCGATGCGCTTGGGAGACAAAAAGCCTTGGAGACGATTGATTCATCGGTGTTATCCCATTGGCACGTCGATTGTGTTATGGTCGCAAACGTAGCTCAGTTGCTACAAAGCGAGTCAGCTTCAAGACGCACAAGCAGCATGGGGCGTTTGTTCGACGGAGTTGCGGCGCTGGTTTGTGGAATTGGTCATTCTAGTTTTGAAGGTGAAGCGGCCATGCGTCTTGAGGCTATTTGCGACCTTGAAGTAAAGGAATCCTATCCATTTTCTGTTGAGGAGGAATCACCTTTTGAATTGGACTGGCGCCCGATGATACAGGGATTGGTCGCTGATCTTGAGTCGCACGTCCCTGCTGGAATCATGGCTATGAAATTTCATCGGGCAGTCTCGGAATGCATAGCCACGATTGCGCTTCGGTTTCCTGATTTGTCGGTAGTGCTCGCTGGCGGGGTGTTTCAGAACCGGACACTTGTTGAACTCGTCGATCGACAGTTTCGCAATCAATCCACTCCCTATGCGATGCCTTGCCTTATTCCTCCCAACGATGGAGGACTAGCGATCGGGCAGTTGGCAATTGCAGCAACGAGGATTGAGGGGGCTGTATGTGTTTAGGCGTTCCTGGCCGAGTCATAGAATGGCTTGATCGCGATCCTTTGACTGGAATTGCCAATGTGGATTTTGGCGGGGTCGCAAAAGCTTGTCACATGGCTTGTGTGCCCGAGGCAAAGATTGGCGAGTACGTGATTGTTCATGCCGGTGTTGCCATTTCTCTTGTCCAAGAATCCGAAGCCAACCGTATTTTTGAGGAGTTGCAACGGCTGAATTTGCTGGATCAAGATCTGGATGAGCCAGGCCAATTGGACTTGGGAGGGACCGAATGAAATTTGTGAATGAATTTCGTGACCCGATCCTAGCCCAAAAGCTCGTCGATGAAATCCGTTCGATCGTATCGAGCCGTTGGACTCTGATGGATGTCTGCGGAGGGCAGACACATAGTCTACTTCGATATGGCATCGAGGAGGCGTTGGCCGACTGCGTGGAATTGATCCATGGCCCAGGCTGTCCGGTCTGCGTTACGCCAAGCGATGCTATCGATTTTGCACAGCGATTAGCCATGCAACCTGGAGTCATTCTCGCGAGTTTCGGAGACATGCTGCGCGTTCCTGGAAGCCGAGAATCCTTGCTGGATGTTCGGGCTCGAGGCGGGCGAGTCAAGATTGTGTATTCCCCGATCGATGCTGTGCAGTTGGCAAAAGACAATCCAGAGGAACAAGTGGTTTTCTTTGCTGTTGGCTTCGAGACGACGGCTCCCGCGACGGCGCTCGCGATATTGCAAGCCAAGCGGCTTGAGCTCAATAACTTCAGCGTACTGGTATCCCATGTTCGTGTATTGCCCGCCATGGAAGCGCTGATGCTGAACCCAGAAAGCCGCGTGGAGGGTTTCCTCGCCGCAGGGCACGTCTGCACGATAACGGGATACTCCGACTACGACGCATTTGTGGATCGGTTCCGAGTGCCTGTTGTCGTGACTGGTTTCGAGCCGCTCGATTTGTTGCAAGGCATTTTGGAGGCTATAAGGCTACTTGAAAAGGGTATCCATGCCGTTGTCAACTGCTATGCACGCAGCGCTCGCCGCGACGGAAATCCAGTCGCACAAAGCATTCTAGACAGGGTGTACGAGGTGGCTGACTGCTCATGGCGCGGCTTCGGTTCGATCGAGCGCGGCGGACTTAGATTGCGACAAGAGTATTCGGCCTTTGATGCGACCCTTCGCTTTCGTTTCGGCGATACGAACCAAGTCCATCTTCCCGAGTTATGTTTAAGCGCAGAAGTCATGTCGGGCAAAATTAAACCGCCTCAATGCCCGTTTTTTGGTAATCGGTGCACGCCAGACAATCCACTGGGTGCACCCATGGTTTCAAGCGAAGGGGCTTGTTCGGCTTACATGCGTTACCGAAGCGCCACCGCATCAAGCGCCACCGCATCGAGCGACACTGCATTGAGCGACACTGCATTGAGCGACACTGCATTGAGCGACACTGCAACCAGGGGATGTGCACCATGAATCCGAGCAAGAGCCTAGTCGACGAAGCCAAGCCGCAGGGTCTGTCATGTCCATCCACAGTTGCGGGGACGGATTGCGTGCTGCTTGCGCATGGAGAAGGCGGGCGTCTGATGCGCAAACTATTGCGACAACGCATTGCACCGATCCTAGGAACTACGGCGGTCGAGGATGCGGCGAGTTTTTCGACCGGTGCCGAGGAACTTGCAATCACGACGGATAGCTACGTCGTTTCGCCATTGTTTTTTCCGGGAGGCGATATCGGATCGTTGGCCGTCTATGGCACGATCAATGATCTAGCGGTGGCAGGTGCGGAGGCACTTTGCCTTACGTTGAGCTTGATCATGGAGGAGGGTTTATCGTTGGAAATTCTTGACCGCGTGCTTCATAGTGTTGCCGATGCGGCAAGGGAATGCGGCGTTTCCGTTGTGGCGGGCGATACGAAAGTTGTGCCGCGTGGGGCCGCTGACAAGCTGTTCATCAACACCACGGGCGTAGGTCGGTATCGGTCCCTGACTCGACTCCGTTGCGATTCCATTCAGGCAGGCGATGTCTTGCTTGTGAGTGGACCGATCGGTCAGCATGGTGTTGCGGTTCTGGCTTGTCGTGAGCGGCTTGAACTGAATCCAGAACCTCGTTCCGATTGCGCTCCCCTACATCACGCATGTGCCGCACTTCAGAGCGCGCTTGGCAGCGCTCTTCGGACGATGCGTGATGCGACCCGCGGCGGAGTTTCCGCAGTGCTTCATGAGTGGGCGGAAGCGTCTAACAAAACCATGAAGCTTGATGGGTCCAAGATTCCAGTGTCGGTTGAGGTTCAAGGAGTTTGCGAGCTGCTAGGACTGGATCCACTCTACGTTGCCAATGAAGGTACATTTCTGGCCGCAGTTGCACCCACGGCCGCCGACATGGCCATCGAAGTATTGAGATCGTTGGCAGTTTCGAAGTCGGCGAAAACGATCGGCCGCGTCTTGGCCAAGCAATCGTCGCCGGTGGTCATCGAACGGATGTTGGGAGTGCTACAACCTGTTGACGAACCGTCTGGCGCACCATTGCCTAGGATCTGTTAGCCATACAGCGCATTTGTGGCGACTTTTGCTCCGCAAAATCGGATGCGGGCCATCGACCGACAGTCACAACGCCATCCTGCGATGTCGAATGAGCTGGACTCTTTCTAGATCAACAACCTCGTCCTACAATGGTGTCCTGATTTCGCATAGTTATCGATCCAAACGAGTGCTTTCGTCATGGCGTAGGAATTGGCGAACGCAGGAACGCAATTAAGTCTGCGACGTCTTGCTGAGTCAGTGTTTGCTCTAAACCCTCCGGCATGAGCGATACGGTGGAATTCCGCAAGCCTTCGATCTCGTCACGTGAGATCGTGCGAGTTGTACCGCTGGCTTGCTTAATGGTGATGCTATTGGCTGTCTCACCGGTTACAAGACCTGAGAGGATTTCGCCAGTGTCAAGCAGAATGGTGTACACCTGGTAACC
>JBEBHM010000064.1:0-18718 GCA_040080875.1 Pirellula sp. | reverse complement strand
GCGCGCAAAATCGAATTATTTAGCAAATCAATGGGGGCAGCAAATCAATGGGGCAGGCCTCTTTGATTGGTTTTACGGGCAATGGTCGGACTTTTCGGCGGCCGCTCGGACGTATGGTTGACTCCAAATTGAGTCTACTTGCGATTGAGTCCACGCAATCCAATCAGAGCGAAGCGGTAGAGGTACAATAGGCCTTGGGTTATACTGGCATACCCGCCTTGCTCCTCGAATTTAGCCGCCTAACCCTTGTGACGATTGATGAGAAGTGTAATTTTTCGGATGCTCCCTCAGAACGCCTCGAACACGTGCCATCATATTATTTGGTTGGTTTGTGTCGGGATCGTAGCTGGCTCCTTTACATGGGCAAGGCCCTTAAATGCGGTCGGTCCTGACGAAGTTGACTTCAGCCGCCAAATTCGGCCCATCTTGGCTAAACAATGTTTTGCGTGCCATGGACCTCAAACTCAAGAGTCAGGTTTTGCGCTCCACGAATTTGACAAATCCACTCGCGCAAGCGATAGCGGAAAAAAGCCGATTGTGCCGGGTGATTGGAAATCAAGCGAAATCGTTCGGCGAATCAGCTCCACCGATCCGGATGTCCGCATGCCGCCCGAGGGTGCCGGACTCACCGACGCTCAAGTCGAGTTGTTCAAGAACTGGATCGCGTCGGGGGCCGAGTACCGTGAACATTGGGCGTTCCTCCCTTTAACCAATCCCTCTGTTCCCAAAGTTGCGGCAACGACGCGCTCGACCAATCCAATCGACCTGTTCATTCAAGATCGGTGGTCCAAACGATCCTTGACCGGCGCTCCCGAAGCAAATCCGAGAAGCTTGATCCGACGACTCTATTTCGATTGTATTGGAGTCCCACCCGAAAACGAAACTGTCGAACGATTTGCTTCCAATCCGACATTCGAGGCCTATTCGCAACTCGTCGACGAACTGCTCGCCGATCAGAGGTTTGGCGAACGCATGGCTCGAGACTGGCTTGATCTCGTCCGCTATGCCGAAACGAACAGCTATGAACGCGATAGCGCCAAGCCCAACGCGTGGAAGTTTCGAGATTATGTCATCGACTCATTGAACTCAGACAAACCGTACAACCAATTCGTGATCGAGCAATTGGCGGGAGATGAATTGCCTCATCCCAATAACGAATCGCTGACCGCGACCGGTTTCTATCGCCTCGGCATTTGGGATGACGAGCCCGCTGATCCTGAAAAGGCACGCTACGATGAATTCGATGATATGGTTACGACCATCGGGCAAGGCATGCTAGGTCTAACCTTCAATTGTGCACGTTGCCACGATCACAAGATCGACCCGATCCCTCAAAAAGATTATTACCAATTGGTTGCCTTTTTACGCGACGTGACTTCCTACGGAGCAAGGGGAGACGAAAAATCCAACAGCCAAATTGATGTTTCCAATTCTCAGATCCGGCAAAGGAACGCGGAACTCAAAGAACGAGTCAAAGACCTACGCGCGACGATCAAGCGAATCGAGGATGCAGGCATTGCCAAGATGAATGCCGAGGATAGACAGCCTGGCAAAAGCCCCGACCGTGGCAAAGTGATTCAAGAGAAACTCAAAGCCAATATTTCTGGCGAAGAGTGGGATGAATACGAGTCCGCGAAAAAACACATCGAAGCAGCAAACAAAGAGATCGATTCTTTGCCCGTCGATTTCAGATTGGGATTGGCCAAATGCGATCCGACTCCGCCTGAGACGCATGTCCTGATGCGGGGAAATCCCGGCGCGGACGGCGATCGCGTGGAGCTTGAATTCCCGAAATTATTTCAAACCGACAAGCCCAACGCGATCACGCCATCCGCCAACTCGGCAGGCCGCAGGATCCAACTGGCCAACTGGATTGTATCGCCCACCAATCGGCTCAGCAGCCGAGTGATAGTCAATCGCATTTGGCAACACCACTTCGGTCGCGGCATCGTTCGTTCTGCCAACAATTTCGGCCAGCTTGGCGATCCACCGACGCATCCTGAGCTTTTGGATTTTTTGGCCCAACAACTGGTTCGGTTGGATTGGCATCTCAAACCACTTCATCGAATGATGCTATTGTCGGATACGTATCGAATGAGTACTACGGGTGATGAAAAGAGTTTCGCGGCCGATCCCAACAACGACTACTTCTCGAGATTCAACGTTCGCCGGTTGAGCGCCGAGGAATTGCGCGATGCCGTGCTTACGGTCAACGGCCGAATCAATTGGGCTCAATCAGGTCCCAGCATTTATCCCAATGTCTCGAACGATGTCAAAGCGGGACAAAGCGTTCCGGGCAAAGGTTGGGGGAAGTCGAGCGACGCGGAAAAGTCCCGTCGAAGCGTTTATATTCACATCAAGCGATCGTTGATTCCACCCGAACTGTCGGTATTCGATTTTCCCGAAACCGACATCAGTTGCGAGGCCCGTTTCTTGACGACCCAAGCCGCTCAAGCGCTCAACATGCTCAATGGCGATTTCATGCAACAGCAGTCCGAGCATTTGGCAACTCGCGTTTCGCAATCGACCAAAGAACTCAGTGAGCAATTGCGTGTCGCGATCGAGTATGCCTATCGCAGGCCAGCCGAGGCAGACGAGATCCGTCGAGCTGTACAACGGACCGAAGCGCTACAAAAGACGTTTGGGCTCAGCCCACAACAGGCTCTTCAGCAATATTGTTTGGTATTACTCAACAGCAACGAATTCCTTTACTTAGATTAACCATGTCACGCAAAAATTTCTGTGGACGTACGCGGCGAGAGTTTCTTTGGGAAGCAGGTTGCGGATTTGGCGGCGTGGCTTTGACGTCGCTTTTGAGCGCCGACGGATTTTTCGGAAACCGAGCTTTCGGACATGAAAGCCCCACGACTGCTCTCGTAAACCAACCGCACCACGCGCCCAAAGCCAAGTCGGTGATCTTCTTGTTCATGTATGGCGGTCCGAGCCAGATCGACACGTTTGACTATAAGCCGAACATGATCGGCATGGATAACAAGACGATTACGGTCAAGACGTTTGGACGCGGCGGGCACCGAAACCAGGGCCGAATCGTTGAGCCTCGATGGAAATTCAAGCAGTATGGGGAGTGCGGCAAATGGGTTAGCGACCTGTTTCCCAACTTGGGACAGTGTGTTGATGACATCGCGTTCATTCATTCGATGACGGCAGACTCGCCGATTCACGGGTCCGCGATGTTGATGATGAACTCGGGCAAGATCCTCAGCGGTTCCCCTTCGATGGGATCGTGGATCAACTACGGCCTTGGTTCCGTCAACCAAAATCTGCCGGGGTATGTGGTGATGCTTGATCCAACGGGCGGCCCGATCAGCGGTGCCAAGAATTGGTCGAGCGGTTTCATGCCAGCCAACTTTCAAGGTACCATTTTGCGAGCCAAAGGCGCACCCATGTTGGACCTGCAGCCACCCTCGGGAGTCTCTCGCGAACTGCAGCGCGAACTGATCAACGCCATCAAAGAGAACAACCAGGCCCATTTGGCGACCCGTTCCAATAATTCCGAACTCGGAGCTCGTATCGCCAGTTACGAGTTGGCGTACCAAATGCAACAATCGGCGCCCGAAGCCGTCGATCTTGCTCAAGAAGATCAAGAAACACTCGATCTCTACGGTATTGGCAAACCCAAGACCGACGATTTCGGAAGGCGTTGTTTGTTGGCGCGAAGACTGGTCGAACGCGGAGTACGCTTCATTCAGTTGTACTCGGGCGGTGCCCACAACGATGACAATTGGGATGCACACGGCGACCTAGAAAAGAATCACAACCGGCATGCTGGCAATACAGACCAGCCGATTGCTGCCCTGCTAAAAGATCTCAAACGCCGTGGTCTGCTGGATAGCACACTAGTAATATGGGGCGGTGAATTCGGACGTCAACCGGTGGCCGAGTATCAAACGAGCACGGGGCGCGATCACAACTCTTATGGATTCACCATGTGGATGGCGGGTGGCGGAATCAAAGGAGGTGTGACGGTGGGAAGCACAGACGAACTAGGATCGGCCGCAGTCGAACGGCCGCTCCATGTCAAGTATTTGCATGCTACGGTCTTGCAACAATTGGGGCTTGATCCAAACCGATTGGCGTACTTTTACAGTGGACTCGATCAAAAGCTCGTCGGAGTCGAACATATCGAACCGATCCGCGAGATCATTTAGCGATGCGTCAAGAAAGCACTGTCACTTGAAAAAACCAACGTCTGCGCTCAATGCTTGGCAATGGACCGTTTGCCTCTTGCTGCTGTTGGCAACGATGATCAACTACATGGATCGTCAAGTGCTTTCCATCGTCTCGAAACGAGTGATCGAGCAGTTGGATCTAAGCAAATCGCAGTATGGCAATATCGAGTGGGCTTTTGGAACTGCGTTTGCGATGGGCTCGCTCACCTTTGGCTACACGGTGGACCGAGTCGCCGTGCGTTGGCTATACCCGTTTGTGTTATTGGCTTGGTCTGCGGTGGGGTTTGCCACGGGGTTTGTATGGAATTACAGTTCCTTGATGGCGTGTAGGACGTTGCTCGGCTTTTTTGAGGCGGGGCATTGGCCATGCGCACTCGTGGTGGTGCAACTCATACTCAGCAAGCAAGATCGGGCATTCGGCAATAGCATACTGCAGAGCGGAGCCAGTATCGGCGCTATATTGACTCCGTTGGTCATCGCCTTGATCTTCCGGTACAACACCGACGCGGAAGCGTGGCGACAGCCATTTCAGTTTGTTGGATGCGTGGGTGCACTTTGGGCGGTTCTATGGATCGTTGTCATACCGAAGCGATCCTTGCTTCGCCTTGTCCCTCCGCCTGAAAAGTATTCGACGGCTCGCTGGCTGAACGCGCTGGTTCGCAGCAAGAGATTTTGGGCGATGGCGATCATGGTCGTGGGTATCAATACTTCATGGCAATTGATTCGGGCTTGGCTGCCGTTATTCTTGCAAGAGGGACGAGGGTACAGCGAGTCGGCTGCGACTCTGTTTAACGCGGCGTACTATTTGGCTACGGACGTTGGCTGCATTGCAGCTGGTACCTCCGTCATGATGCTGTCGCATCGAGGCCGCTCCGTACACTCTGCGCGTGTACTGACATATACGGTGTGTGCGTGCTTAACGTGTTTAACCTGTGTGGCCGTCTTTCTAAATCAAGGACCACTTCTGTTAGGGATATTGCTGATTGTGGGGGCTGGCTCCTTGGGAATGTTTCCATGTTATTACTCCTTCAATCAAGAGCTCTCGGACACCAATCTAGGAAAGACCACGGGCGTCTTATCCTTCATCGGGTGGATGGCCGCGTCGCCGGTACATCGCTTGTTTGGATCGTACGTGGACCACACGCATTCCTACGATTTGGGACTTGCGTTGGTAGGTCTTTTCCCGCTTGCCGGTCTGTTTGCTTTGTATTTCCTATGGCCCAAGGATTCTTGAGGTCACGAGAATGGTTTCCCATCAGTGCACCGGCCTTGCCATCTGTGCTAATATTGAACGATGCAAGCACGTAGCACGGATAGCTGCGCCGGATCACAGATATTGGCCGGAGAATCATGAACCATCAAGCATTCCGAAATACTTTCGATGACTTGCCTCGACCGACACTAGTTTGCTTTCGCACGCTGTTTTCCATCGCCGGAACCTTTGTGCTCGTTTTCGGTGCCTCTATTCTCTCTACCTAGCAACCGAACGAGCCAGAATCTCAAAACGGTTTCCTTCGTTACTGATCACAGGGACGACATGACTTGCCCAGGCGGCCGTTTTGTTTCCGCGACCGCTTATGCGGGTTGCGCTCAGCTAAAGTCGCTCGCGGAACCAAGATCCTTGACTTGGTAAACTAGGAAGACTTTGCTGCTTGTACGAAGGTGAAATGGGACAATTTTAGTCTAATCGCGTTAGTGTCATAACGATCCTACCGATTCTACCAAGGCTGTGGAATTGGCTTCATTCTCTTGTTGTGTTTTTGGATTCGAATTCGAGAGTGAACATGGAATTTCAATGCGTGCGTCGAATGATTCTGCTACGGCTCATGACTGCATGCATTGTATGGACTTCAGGCAACATCGGATTGGGACAGTTAACATCGCAGCCGATGGTTGGGATCTTTGAACCAATCAGCCCCAATTTCAAACGCAACCGGCCCTAGAATCGACCGATGTCGCGGGTGCAGCCAAGAATCCTCAGATTGCCGCAGCCTCCGCCAAAGTCGGCGAAAAGGACAAGGAAAAGGAAAAATCACTGGAAGAGCGTTTCGTAGACTTAGAAAAATCCTACAAAAAGGACAAGGAGGCGGACGCGAAAAAGAAGGAATAGGAAGCGGCGAAGAAAGCGGCGGACGCAAAGAAAGAAAAAAAATGGTTCGATAAGTACACCATTCGTGGTTATGCGCAGGTTCGCTACAACGAAATTCTATCGAGAGAGGATTCATCTGCAGCGCCTCAATATGTCGGCGATCGTACCGTCAGCGAGGATCAAACGTTTTTTTTGCGACGAGCTCGGTTGATCATATCCGGTGATGTATCGGAACACCTTGGGATTTATTTGCAACCAGACTTTGCTTCGACACCTGACGGAAGCACTGGCGGTATTTTCTTCGCGCAAATTCGCGATTGGTATGGCGACTGTTATCTGGATAAGAGCAAGGTGCATCGAATTCGAGTTGGCCAGTCAAAGATTCCCTACGGTTGGGAGAATATGCAAAGCAGCTCGAATCGTTTGGTACTCGACCGAAACGATGCATTGAATAGCGCGTTGCGAAATGAACGCGACTTCGGGGCAATCTATTACTGGACGCCGGAGCCAGCACAGGAGTTTTTCACGGCCATGATCGACAAAGGTCTGAAAGGCTCGGGAAACTACGGCGTTTTTGGTTTTGGGGCCTACGCTGGACAAGAAGGTTCACTATCCGAACAGAACGATAACGTCCATATCGTCTCTCGATTTACGCATCCGATAGAATTGTTGGATGGCCAATACGCAGAGGTAGGCATCCAAGGATACACGGGTCGTTATTCGGTGTCTGGCTCCAACATTCGGCCACTTGGGGTCGGCGCGCAGGCCATTCCGTTTGGAACGATCGAGCAAGGAAATCGTCGCGGAATCCAAGACGAACGATTGGCTTGGACCGGTGTTTGGTATCCGCAACCGCTTGGCTTTCAAACAGAATGGACGATCGGTCGCGGTCCGGCGCTCAATGCAGCCCAGACGGCAGTTGAAGAACGCTCGCTTTACGGCGGATACGCAATGACCATGTACCAGCACAAGACACAGTGCCACGGAACGCTGATTGCGTTTCTACGATGGAACTACTTCAAAGGTGGTTATAAATCGGAACGCAATGCGCCGTTCAGCATGATCGATGAATGGGAAACCGGCGTCGAATGGCAGATCAACAAGCAGATGGAGTTGGTCACAATGTACACGTTGACTGATCGAACCAACACAACGGCAATTAACCAATCTGGCGTGACAGCTTACCGGCAGTTTGATGGCGACATGCTGAGAATGCAGTTTCAATTCAGCTACTAGTGCTTTGTCAATTTGATAAACGGGGGTCGGAACGTTGGGTGGCACGCCCAGAGTCTTCGATGGGCGTGGGGATCACTTGAGATTTACCACGCCCTTCGCAAAGCATCAGAGCGTGCCACCCCAAATTACCTACTTGACAAAGGACTAGTCCTTTGCAGCCATCGACGCAAAATTAACCGTATAATTGCGATTGGGTCTTAGATCACCCCTTGTTTCTCTGGTTACGACCACATGGAAATCCATGTCCCAACGAACCAGTGGCTTTTGTCGCGTTATCCTCATACTTTGCTTTGCTACAACCATGAATTCCATTTGCTTTCGTTACGTTGTCGTATTTTTATTTGTGTTGGTAACTCGTTGCATTGAGCCGTGCATGGCTCAGGGCCCAACTCGCAACATAACGATTTGGCCTGAGGCGGCTCCTGGCGAATCGACCACGAATTCTGGGACTGCTTTACCGAGCCGACCACAAGATCAACCGACCATCACGCGAGTGGAGAACATTTCGCTTCCAACGATGGATGTATTCCTAGCGGCCAAACCCAACGGATCGGCCGTAGTGGTACTTCCCGGTGGTGGATTCAAGTACGTAGTTCCTGACCTGGAAGGATCGGAATTGGCCGCCGCATTCAATCAGCTAGGTATCAGCGTCTTTGTGCTTCGCTATCGCACTTCGGTCGATTCCGCTAGCCCATGGGATAGGCCGCTGCAAGACAGCCAAAGGGCCATACGGATGCTTCGAACACAAGCCGAACAATGGAAGCTCGATCCAAAGAAGATCGGATTGGTCGGATTTTCTGCAGGTGGGCAAGTGGCCTCGATTCACCTAACTAGTTCCTCGGCGGCGTATGCGCCGATCGACGCGATCGACAGCGCAAGTTTTCGGCCCGATTTCGGTTTGCTGATCTATCCTTGGCGAATTTACGATGCTGCCACGGACAAGCTGATCGCACCGATCAAGGTGACCAAAGAGACGCCGACCTGTTTTATCGTGCACACCCATGACGATGCGTCGACTTCGCTTGGCGCGGTTTGGATGTATGCGGAGCTCAAAAAAGCAAACGTGGCTGCGGAATTGCACGTTTATCAAAATGGTGGACATGGATATGGAGTTCGCTCGCGACCGAATTCCGCCATTGGCTCTTGGCAGGAGCGTGCGATCGAATGGTTGCGAATCCGAGATCTTGGCTCCAAGTAAATCGGCGATTCACTTTCGGTTTTACTTCTTCCCGTTGATCGACGAATTGCCGTTTGGCAGCTTGTACAAGTTGCCGGGCAAAATTAACATGTGCCTGTCCGAGTCCTGCCTCTCCCAACCTATTCGTACATCCGAGGTGAATACGTGAGTATGTTCGTTCCCACATCGACCTTAATGCGAGTCGCGTGCGCTTGTCGCTCCCGTTCGTCGCTGTTGCTCATTGCGATCCTCGCGATTGCCACCGGCTGCGATTCCAAACCGACCCCCAAATCCGGAGATTTGGATCCGAATTACAGTCCGCCCGAAGCCAACGGGAAACGTATCGTATTGCTGAACAATACAGACTCCCCGTTTTGGGATGCAGCGCGAGCTGGAATCAAACAAGCGGCAGAGGACTTGAAACTGGCGGATGCTGGCTACACAGCTTCGATGGATTCCAATGATGGGACCGAACAGGGCCAAATCGAGAAACTTCGCCAGTACGGGACGCAGCGAGACATCGCTGCCGTGATCATATCACCCATCTCGTCAAGCAATCCTGCCATCGCTGACGAACTCGACAAGCTGCGCAAAAAGGGTGTTCTGGTCGGATGCTTCGATAGCGACTTGAGCGAAAAGAACCGATCGATCCGAGAGTTTTACGTGGGGACTAACAATGTCGTCGGCGGTAAAGTACTTGGTACCGCCGCCAAGAACATTCGGTCGAGCGGCGAGTATGTTCAGTTTGTGGGAGTCGACAGTCAACAGAACGCGATCGAACGCATGGATGGGTTTACTTCGGTGATGGGAAAATCTTTTGTTCAGAAGGATCGTCGCGTGGATGATACGGACCGAAGCAGAGCTCGTGACAACGTTCGCGATGCCATTTCTAAATATCCAGACTTGTCGATACTCGTTGGTATTTGGTCTTACAATGCTCCTGCGATTGTGGATGTGGTTACTGAAAAGAAAGTCCGAGATCGATTTACGATTGTGACGTTTGATGCAGAGCAAATGGCGATCCAGCAAATGGCGAAAGGGATGATCGATGCCATGGTCGTACAAAATCCGTTTGGCATGGGATACGACTCCGTAAAGTATTCGTATGCGAAAATAACAGGAAACAAAGCAACCGCCGACGAGATGTTTCCGAACATGGGTAAACCAGAGGGTGACATTCGCGACACTGGTCTCAAGGTGGTGGTTCCCGCCACCAACACTCCATTGAAACCCGAAATGTTTCAAGAATTTGGGAAGAGTGTCGAGTTTTTGACTTTGCCACAATTCCAAGAGTGGCTGACCAAATTTAAGCTGACTAGCTCATGACGTTCCCGCAACCATCGTGGCTGAACCGTCTGTGGTCGTCGGTCGAATTCAAGCTGATCTTAGCTTGGCTGTTTGTTGTATTTGCGACAGCAGCCATTGATTCGAATCACACCTATTGGGCGGATCCGGGCGGATCGGCGGAATTGATTATCCGGAGAACGGTGCTGCTAGGCTTCTTTGCCTTAGGAAGCGCGATCATCATCGTCTCGGGTGGGATTGATTTATCGAGTGGGTCTGTAATAGCGCTGAGCGCCACGGTGTTCGGAGCGTTCCTGATCTTGCTGGACCCGAAAGGGTTCTCGGAGGGGAATCTATCCCGACCTGCAGTGGTTGTCGCGATGGCAGGTACCATCATCGTAGGAGGCATGATCGGCACGTTGCATGCTTGGTTGATCACCCGCATCGGTCTCCCACCCTTTATCGCCACGCTGGCTACGTTGGTGGGTTTGCGCAGTTTTGGGCGAGGCCTCGCGCCTGTGATCGCCAGCGGCAAATCACAGATCGATTTTCCCGACATGGATTTGCGAGATACGCTCAAAGACGTAACAACGATATCGATCGTATTTGTTGGATTCGCATTATTGCTCTGGTTCTTGATGAGTCGAACGGTCACCGGCCGTCATCTCCACGCGATGGGGGGTAACGAACAAGCCGCCAAACTAAGCGGTATACGAACCGATCGACTGAAGTGGTTGGCTTACGTACTTGGTTCGATATCTGCTTCGATTGTGGGAATTATTTCATTCGCCGACGATGGATCGGCCAAGCCAGACATTATGGCGCGTGGCTACGAACTCAATGCAATCGCCGCGTCCGTGATTGGTGGCTGTTCATTGCAAGGAGGCGTGGGGACCATTCCTGGGACGGTATTGGGCTGCTTGTTTTTGCGGACGGTCATCGACGCGGTCAACAAGGTGGTTGGTTCTGGGGCAGACGTCTACGAAGGCATGATTGTGGGCATCGTGGTGGTGTTGGCCGTAACTTTTAGTCAGCGAGGACAAAAGGCCATGGTGAACCGTTTCTTCAACAATCCCATCGGCTGGACGATCATTCCCGTGTTGGGATTGTTGACGGGGTTATTGACTTTGCTGTTCTTTGGCAAGCAAGCTTGGTACTCCCCGGCCCATGCGCTTCTTGCCGGCTTGTTCGTTAGTTTAGTGTTGCTTGCTCGAGGCCTGTGGGAAACTTGGTCGGACAAGAAGAGCTAATGTACTATGTTCGATTCCGTCATTTCCATGCAGCGTATTGGCAAGAAATTTGCAGCCGTCAAAGCTCTTGACGACGTAAGCTTCGAAGTCAACCGAGGTGATTTGCTGGCCATCTGTGGCGAGAATGGAGCGGGCAAGAGCACGCTCATGAAGATCCTGTCGGGTGTGATCACCGATTACGATGGCACGTTGCTCGTCGATGCAAAACCAGTACGATTCCAGGGTACTCGCAACGCTGAGGAAGCTGGCATCAGTATCATTCACCAAGAGCTCAACCTAGTAGAGCAGCTATCGGTGGCGGCCAACATCTTTTTGGGCCGAGAAAAGAGGTTAGGGTACGTGCTGCGCGATGATCGCGCTATGCGGCGAGAGGCGGGCGAACTGCTGTCGCAGCTGGAATGCAGTATCGATCCCGCAGCACTGGCTGGATCGTTGCGGGTTGGCGATCAACAACTGGTCGAAATTGCCAAAGCCCTTAGCCTCAATAGCCGGATTCTCGTGATGGACGAACCCACGAGCGCGCTGACGGAATCGGAGGTGCTCAGGCTCTATCGCGTGATTGCAAAGCTTCGTGATCGTGGCACAACCATCCTTTATATTTCGCACAAGATGGACGAAGTATTTCATCTCTCCGACCAGGTAGTCGTGCTGCGCGACGGACGGTTTATCGCGCAATTGGATACGGCCAAGACCAGTCCGCCTGAAATTACCCATTTGATGGTTGGACGAGAGATCGATTCCCTGGATTTAGGTGCAAGACCACCGAAAGGCAAACGATTGCTATCGGTACGCAATTTGTCGCTGGTCTGGCCAGGTCATGCGCGTGGCTATCGATTGAAAGATATCTCGTTCGATTTGCATCAAGGCGAAGTGCTTGGTATAGCTGGCCTGATGGGGGCTGGCCGGACCGAATTGATGGAATCTCTCTTTGGAGCATCAACCATTCCGCCAACCGGACAAATTTTGCTTGAGGATCAGCCCATTCGACCACGACATCCCGCCCAGGCGCTGGCTGCTGGAATGGCGCTGGTGACCGAAGATCGCAAGCGGCTGGGCATTTTCAACGCCATGAATGTCGGAAGAAACATTTCTTTGTGTCGATTGGCATCCTTGCGTCGCGCTCTTTCCATAAGCTCCGCAATGGAACGTGCAGCAGGGAACTCGATGGTGCAAAAGCTCCAAATAAGAACCGACGGACTCAGTGCACCGATCACCAGCCTCAGCGGCGGCAATCAGCAAAAATGTATCATCGGACGATGGCTCTTGACGCAGCCCAAGGTTCTGTTGCTCGACGATCCGACACGCGGGGTCGATGTGGGTGCCAAAGCAGAACTCTATCGCATCATCCGTCAACTCTGTACCGAGGGACTGGGAGTGATCGTAACGAGCAGCGAATTGCCTGAGATATTGACTCTCAGCGATCGCATTATGGTCCTGAGCGAAGGTCGGCAGACCGCCATGTTTTCACGCGAAGAAGCCACTCAGGAAAAGATACTTCACGCCGCAACGCTTGGATGGCAAGGTTCCGTCGATCGCTCGGGAACCTGCTCGAGTCCATTTTCCGAACAAGAAGGGTCCTCTGGCAAACAGGGTACTGCACCTGCAAGCCATGAACGCAACTGAACGAATCCTAAACGCCATCGAGAAACTTTGGCCACTCGACCTTTGGCAAGACCAAACGATCGTTCTAGGCGTGAGCGGTGGAGCCGATAGCATGGCGCTCATGTGCGCCATTCGGCAGTTGCAACCGGTTTCAGAGCGATGTATCGTCGCGCACTTCAATCATGCGGTGCGAGGTCACGAAAGCGACGAAGACGAGTCGTTTGTACGTGAACAAGCCAGACGATTGGACTTGGTGTGCATGTGCGCTCGGGCAAGCGACGAGGAGATTGCGAAACCGTCCGAGCATTCTCTCAGACGCGTTCGGCACAAGTTCTTTCTCGATGTTGCAATGCGACAAGGCGCGCACTGGATCGCTCTGGCTCACCATGCGGATGATCAAGTGGAAACGTTATTAAACAACCTGCTTCGGGGCAGTGGGCCAAGTGGTCTAGCAGGAATTCCAACAACGAGAAACATCGAAGCATCGGTCGTTTTGATGCGTCCCTTGCTGCAAGTGACTCGATGCCAAATCTTGGAGTATCTGGGAGAGATCGGTCAACCGTATCGGACGGATCGATCGAACGAATCCAACCAGTACACTCGCAATCGCATTCGGAATGAGTTGTTGCCTTTTTTGCGTTCCTTTGTGGGTTCGGACAAACTGGACCGCCGATTGGGGCAGGCATGCGAATTGATAGGCGAGGAACATCGCGTCATCGAAACGCTCGCCAGGCATTGGCTTGCACGATCTGGATACGAGGAATGGAGATCCGAGGAGGAAGGGGAGTCGGGATTTTCGTTGCCGCTTTCAAGTTGCATTTCGGAATGTTGGCCGGTCGTCAGGCAAGCTCTGGTATTCCTGTGGCATCAGCGGCAATGGCCGATGCGAGAAATGGATTATGAACATTGGCGCCGGGTCGAGCGACTGCTATTGGCTGCGGCAGGCTCGACGCACCCCAAGCGAACTGAACTGCCTAGCGGAATTGTTGTTATGTGCCGCAAAGGGACGGTGTCCATCTCAAGGCGGAATTTCGAATGAACGAACAGCCTCGGCGATTGAGAAACCAACATTGTTCTGAATGGATTCGCTAGCGTGCATACCGCTCGATCCAATGGCCCAGAAAGTGTTAAACGAGTGAACTGTCCAATGGAAAACTATGTAGCCACGTCGCTCCGCGAGGAGGATTCGCAATGAGGATTCGCGTGGACGAACACGGCCAAGATTCGCGGCGCGGAGCGACGCGTCCACAACGATTCGCGGCGCGGAGCGGAGCGTCCACATCGATTCGCGTCGCGGAGCGACGCTTCCACAGCACCTTTCGGCAATCACTTGATCTCCCATCGTTCACCAAAGAAATTGGCGTCGATGACTTTTCCGGGCCATTGTGAATTGGGTGGAGTGGTAATATCGACGATCGCCCAATCGGGCAGTTTGGGAATTTGCCTCGCGTTGTTGAGGTAGTCGTATTCTCGATAGGTGAAGCTGCTATTGAGCACCACATAGCGATCGGGATTGAGAGGATTGGGGTAGATCATGACTGGCACGTGCGTCTTGGCAGAGTAATAACTGCCAGCAACCTCAATTTGGTCTCTGTTCCAGTGGATCGGTAGTTGATCGGCAATCTTCGCAAGCGTTGGATTGCTTTGAGAATCACCCCACAGGACCAAGTGGTTGTTTTCAATGTCTTCGGGTTTCAGTTCTTCGGACGATTTGATTCTCGCTTCGCCTCGCATTTGGCGACGCCATTCCTTGACAGCCCGCTGAAATTCGGATTCAACCCATTTGTCGACAGCCGGATATCGGCCAGCGTTGGACGGTTTTACAAAGAGGAATGGACCCATGAACGCATCATCGATCGGACCTTGGAGATCATGTTTTTTGATCAGTTCTTTGACTGCTGGCTCGATCGGCGATACAAGCGTCCAGGACCTGCCTTGGCGTTTGACCCGCAATCCCAAGGAGTTGTCCGATTTCCTTCCAAGACCGAAACGAACTGGGGGTTGATTGTGGATTCGATTTCGATTGCTGTCTTCGAACGGATAAGGCATCATCATCACCGTAAACACATTCTTCATTTGGCCAGCTTCGAACTCGATCGATAGCTCTTCGACGTTCTCTGTAAACACTTGGAGCGTATCGCCGTTGACGGCGGCAGTTACGTTGGCGGGAACCCAATGCTCGCCCAATTTGTGGATCGTTAGCCAATGCGATTTGTTGTATTTGAGGGTCGTGGTTGTAAACGTGATTCGTTCGGGTGGTTCGTTCGAGCGGATTCGATCAAGTGTGGCTAAGCGTTTTTCGATCTCATTCCTGGCTACCGGATCGATCTTGTGCGCGGTTCTCGGTGCGATGATATGGGTAAGCTCAAACCGCTCATGATCGGGCAGGCTCCAACTGGCTTCTGCCATCACATCCGCAGCCTGCTTTTGTCGATCGATTTCACCGCTATAGGCAATGGTAGGGAGCATTCGCAAGTTGCGAACCCAGATCGGGCAGTCGTACAACTGCCAGAGTTTCTGTTCATACCAACTGGGATTGAGATCTTCTGATTGAAACACTCTTAAGAACAGCGGTGTTTCGGAGAACCCGGCGCCTGGATTGGCCGCAAACCACTTGTCGGGATAGTGAACAGCTAAATGCCAAGCTGCGGCGCCGCCCATTGAAAAGCCACGAATGGCAACGCGTTTTGGATCGATAGGATATTGCTGCAATGCGTGTTCGAGAACTTCCAGCGTATCGACTTCGCCTGCAAGCTTGTTTGCATTGCAGTAACGACCGAACGGATGAATCATGAGCGTGCCTGGTGCAGGCATTGGGTCAGTGCTACTCATTCGAGTTGCGATAAACTGAAGTTCAAGTCCCTTTTCGCTTCGCCCTCGGCACCATATGTCCGCGCGAACATTCGTCCCCTTGGGACCAGCGCGATTAACAATCCCGTAGGGCTGAACCGTTCCGTCCAGTTTGGACCGAAAGCCTCGGACCGTGACTTGCGGTTTGGACTCTCCACGTGCATCGACAACCCAGTCGTCGATCCAATAAATAGATCCATGCTCCAATGCGGTAGCTCGCCTGGAACCCTCGCTCAAAACATCTTTGGCTCGCCCAACATCGCGAGTTTCGAAGAATCCATCTTCGGCAAGTGCGATCGATACGGCTCTCGCAAAGATTTCTACGTCAGGCAAGTAATCCTTGACAAGCAAGCTTTTGGAGTCCCTCAGTTTTTGAATCTGCTGATTGAGGGTCTTTAGTTCTGCGTCGAGCTGGGTGCGTTCTTCGGCGGAAATCGCAATTCCCGGGGGTGGAACAGGCCGAACCGAGGCAGCTTGATTATCGGCAGGCCCGTCGGCTTGGGAGGAAGATCCCGCCCCAATCGCCCACAGGATGGATAAGCACACGGAGAATTGCCGAAGGTACATTGCAGGCATTTTCGATCCAAAGGCGTCGACGCTGGGTCGCGAGAGAGGAAAAAACTGTAGAAAGCCTTAGAAATTCTACGAAATCGAAGCGCGAATCACAATCATCATTCGGCTTACAGGCCCCAGAAAAACTTGGTTTGTTTGCGTGTAAGGTTTCTATATTGGGTGGGTTTTCTATGCTGGAGATTGTTTAATACCGCGTTGTCGCGTCATTTCGTCTCGTCACAGCATGACGGGATATTTGAATTGCACCTGCACGAATAGCAAGAAACCGTTTCATGCACCCATCCCCAACAACACGTGCTAGCTTGATCGTAAGACTCCACGATCGACGCGACATGCAAGCTTGGGAGGAGTTTGTTGGCCTCTATTCACCGTTAATCCGGAGAGTCGCTCGTTCACGTGGATTGCAGGAGGCGGATGCTAGCGAAGTTGTCCAAGATGTGATGGTGGCGATTGTAAAAGCGATACCAAACTACGAGTGCTCAACTCAAGTGGGCTCGTTTCGTCGGTGGCTCACCACGATTGCACGCAACAAAACACTAAATCGGTTAACACGTCAGCCTGTGGATGTTGCCAGGCGATGTCCAGAACTCGTGTCCAACAATTTCGGGGACTTGAATTGGATCGAGGCAAAGCAATGCGGTGAACAGACCAGTGTGATCGATTCCGAATGGCGGCAGCAGATCTTCGTGTTAGGCGCACAAAGTGTACGGGCTCGCGTTCAGCCATCGACATGGTCAGCCTTCTGGATGACGGCCGTAGAAGATCGAGACGGAGACGAAGTCGCCCAGGAGCTCGGAATGAGTATTGGAGCGGTCTACGTAGCGAGGAGCCGGGTATTGGCCAAAATCCGCGAATGGGTCCAAAATTATTTGATGAAATGGGAGAATGATCGTGATTGCTAGGCCATATACGGTTCAGCCCAAGACGCCTTGTGACCTGGCCAAGCTGAGGTTGCTTGTGGCCGATCGTCTTGACGATGCCGAGGTCACGCTGCTTACAAATCACTTGGATGAGTGCACTGCTTGTCGGGCCGCATTGGATCGCTCGGCTCTTGAGTATCAAGAATGGAACGACACCAAATCGACGATCCGCAAAGGGCTCGCCGGTGAATTGGAGTGGAGTGCAAGCGGCAACTTGGACAACCATGAGTCGCCGCGTCATGAGAATGCATCGTTGACGAGTTGGCTGAAACCGTGTACCGACCAGCAATCCACGTCGGGGTTTATTGGCCAGCTCGATAAATATTTAGTCCGGCGAGTGGTTGGCACAGGTGGAATGGGCGTTGTTCTCGAAGGTTGGGACGAGCAATTGCATCGCCCTATTGCCATCAAGGCGATGCATCCACATCTCGCCTCGATCGGCATCGCGCGTCAACGGTTTGTACGCGAAGCGAGGGCAGCAGCGGCCGTCGTGCATCCCAACGTGGTACCGATCCATAGCGTCCACGCGGACTTCGATCCGCCCTATTTGGTCATGCCGCTCATTGCCGGCGAATCACTACATGTACGGATCGAACGCGAAGGGCAATTGGAGGTAGATGCGGCATTGCGGATCGCCAGCCAAGTCGCCGACGGGCTTGGGGCAGCGCACGCGCAGGGACTCATCCATCGGGACATCAAACCTGCCAATATTCTCGTGGAACACGGGACGGAACGAGCCTTGATCACCGACTTTGGTGTCGTTCGAGCGCTCGATGACGCGACCATGACTACCAGCGGAGCCATTGCCGGGACACCGGAATACATGTCGCCAGAACAGGCCCGTGGTGACTCGCTAGATCACCGATCGGATTTATTCAGCCTCGGGAGCGTGCTCTATACCATGCTCGTCGGACGATCGCCATTTCGATCGGAATCCCCATTGGGTGTATTGAGGCGAATCACCGATGATACGCCACGTCCTATCCAGCAAATCAATCCGCGCGTCCCTGATTGGATGGTTACGCTCGTGCAATGGATGCACGAAAAACAGCCAAATGATCGGGCCGATTCGGCGCATTCTTTGGCTCATGAATTGCGATGTTGCCTGTCTCACTGGCATGACCCGTTGCATCACCAACTGCCCAATTCCATATCGAAACGAATGATCCACGCCAAGCCGTCACGATGGATTCCATGGCTGGTGTGTGGCGTCGTTTCGGTGATTGTGGTAGCCATCTTGATGATTCCAGGGTTGCGGCCAATACCTACTCGATCGACATCGAATCCAAACAGCCAATCGCTATTGAAAACCGATCCTGAAAAAATTCCGCAAGTCACCTACGCGCCAGAATTTAGTCGCGTGGACAAAACGATTGCAAGCATCGAATTGGATTCGCGATTCAACAATAGTCCAATCGACATGGAGCTGTTGCTGATCGAGATCCAAATTCAGTTGTTGGAGTCCTCCATGACCATGGACTCGGTTTCCAACGATTGGCCGACGAAACCTTACTAGAAATCACGTAGGTCCGCATCTCCCACCCAGG
>JBEBHM010000634.1:0-5095 GCA_040080875.1 Pirellula sp. | reverse complement strand
GTCCATCGCTGGCTGGCAAATCATGGCGCTCAAAAGTGCTCATAGCGCCAAGCTGGCCGTGTCACCGGAGTCGATCCGAGGAATCGATCGGTTTCTTCGCCGAGTGTGCGTTAGCGATTTTCTGTTTGTCTATCGAACCGGCATGAAACCCACTCACTCAATGACTTCCATTGGAACGCTGATCAGGATGTACCGAGGCATTTCAAAATCCGATCCATCGATTCGCCGCGCCATTGAATACCTTGCCAAACACGGACATTCCGAAACTGATGTCTACTACAACTACTATGCGACGCAAGCTTTATTTCATTATGGCGGAAAACCCTGGGAGGCTTGGAATAGTTCGATGAGAGAATACCTGATTCGATCGCAAATCAAATATGGACATGATGCCGGGAGTTGGTGGCTTGGAGGAGCATTCAATTCCGAGGGGGGACGCCTCTACACCACGGCAATGTCGTGCCTGACACTCGAAGTTTACTATCGCTACTTGCCGGTCTACGAAGAAACCGAAGAAGAGTTCAAATTTTGATCGTTCAATCGGCGATGGATGGTATCGGTTACCCGATCCGAGGCGACCGAAATGGCCAATGCAGCGACGGAACCAACAGGCCCGCCAACAACGAACCCACCTACCGCCGAAGCGGCGTAACCGATCGAACGGCTGGAGCGTTCCGCGTGTTCATGTGCGAGGTTGCATTTGCGAGCGGTGATATAGCTTGCACAACGCACCGTCTCGGCGATTGCGGTCGGAACGAGCGCTCCTGCCGTCATCAAGAAACGCGCGCGCGGAGCATTTGCGATCGACCGAGCAACGATGCCGCGAGCCATAGTCGATGCCATCCCTGCAAATGCAGTTCTGAGAATCGATTTGATGATTGTGTCGACTTGATGGCTTTCGGCCACACCCGTCTTGAGCTCGCGTGCAAAATGCTCGCAGTTGCCAGCGACCAAATGATAACCGTTTCGTCCAACCGAGCTCAGCGCCCGTTCCACGACTTCTTGATCGGGTAACGGATTGTCGACCACTTCGATACAAACAACGCTACCATTTGCGAATTGCTCGATCGAGATGCGCTGGACAGACATCCGCGCACTGTCGGATTCCGTCGCGAGGTGAACTACGGTTTCGTCACCAAGGTAGATGCCGTAATGTAAATACGGAACAAGCCCTCGAGCACACGTCACGAAAATGAGGTCAGAGACTTTGGCGGTAGGTTGGCTTTGTGTCATTCTTACTTAAGTGTTAGCGTAATACGCCGGACGTCGATCACACCTTGACCAGGAATTTCTGTTGCACGCAGAACGAGGGGGCCTGCACCTGCATCGAGCTTTATCTCTCCTAGTTTCAAATTTCGGAATTCTTTCATTTGGCTTTCGCCTTGCGGACGAGGTAACGTGTCTTGATCTGTATTCAATGGTGGATTCCAAGCGTCGACAATCTTGGCGCTCAGTCGGGAGCCTCGAAATTCAAGTTCGACGACGGCCCCCACGTCTTGCTCGCGGCATGTGTAGTCCACAGTCGCTTCATAGGTACCTGTCGTATGCACATCCAAGTTCCATTGCATGCGATCGTCGAGACTAGTCCAATTGACGAAGTAGGAACAATTGGGTGCTGAACTGCTTCGTCGCACTGTTCCTTTGGGTTCGCCGTCTCGTGCAGGAAGCATCGTGATCGGAAACTCTCTGTAACCAACCGTCAGCGGTCGTGAATCCACGCCGCCAGCAGCTCGCTTAGGCTTTTCGGCAAGCGAATCGGTTCCAAAAACATCCTTGCGCCAATCCGCAATCGCTTTGGTCAATTTGACCGTCACCTCCGGCTCCCGCTGATTGACGGGCGTTGTCTGTCCTGGATCTGTCGTCATGTCGTATAGTTGCCCTCGGTCATCCAGTCGATGACGTTGAGTTCGCACACTCGAATTGGGCCCCCAGGTTGTGAAGATCATGCGATCTGGCCAGTCGGTTGTGGTTCCGAACAATAATGGAGTCAAGTCTCTACCATCCAGCGGTTTGTTTCCAGTGCGTGGGATCTCAGCCAACTTGGTGATGGTGGGCAGCAAATCGATCGCACCCGCGATTTGCGGAACGACTCGACCTGGCGCCAATTTCTTGGGCCAGCGCCAATAACAAACCGACCGCACGCTCCCCTCGTTGGTTCCACCCTTCTTTCCTTTCATTCCGCCCGTCCACCGGTTAGTATTCGGGCCATTATCCGAAAAGTAAAGTACAATCGTGTTGTCATCTAGCTTGAGATCCTTAAGTCGGCTGAGAACTCGCCCGACGTTGATATCCTGGTTCTCGATCATCGCCAGTGCACAGCGAGTCTCATCGGTGACTTCTTCATTGGGATTGGTGGCTGTTTGCGCGATCGGTTTGTCTTTGAATGCGTTCCAATTCGACGGTGGGGCAGACCAAGGCGAATGCGGTGTGGTAAAGGGTACATAGCAAAAGAAGGGCTTGTCTCGGTTGCGTTCAATGAACTTGATGGCGCGATCGGTGCATACATCGACGATGTATCCTTTGGTCCGAATCATGCGCCCGTTGTCTTCGAGCGGAGCATCGAAGTATTCGCCCCAATGCCCTGATGAGTGCCCAAAGTATTCATCGAACCCGCGAGCCATAGCGTGATACGGCCACTGAGTTCCATTGTGCCATTTGCCAAATGCGCCTGTTGCATAACCGGCAGTTTGGAACTCATCCGCGATGGTCGCTTCGTCCAAGTTGAGTCGCTCTTGGGCCAGCGAGACACCGCGAACTCCACCGCGAGGGTGGTATCTGCCTGTAAGAAACTCCGCGCGGGTCGGCGAGCAAACTGGGCACACAAAGAACCGATCGAGCGACACTCCTTCTTTCGCAATCGAATCGATGTTGGGCGTTTTTACTTGTTGGTTTCCGGAAAATCCATAATCTCCCCAACCGGCGTCATCCGCCAAAAAGACGACCACGTTTGGTTTGGGGTCAGCCGAAACCGCAACCGCGTGACAGCACAGCAACAAGGTGGTTGCCATCGCACCTACCAACGGCGCTTTCATTAATCGCGCCCTGAACATCAGCGCTTGCAAGGGATCGACAAGGTTCATCATTATGGTCTCAACCTATAGGGTGGGATGGATGGCAGATTGAATCGTAGCCGCGTATTCGTAGCAGCGTATCTGCGAGACGCTGGGCCTCGATAATAACAAAAACTCGCCCGACCGATACCAATTTAGCGTAATACCAGGTTTGAATACAAATCCATGCGGGAGATGAGGGTTTCGATGGCCAGAACGTCCGCCTCGGAGATGCGGACCTACGTGGCAGCATATCTCCGAGACGCTGGTCAATCATAATTACGTCCGCCTCGGAGATGCGGACCTACGAATTGGTGCAATTGATCTACAATAGTTGCAAAAACAGAATCGAGCCTACGCTAAAATGGTATTCGTTCCGTCCCTCCCATCCTTATGCAATTCCTTCATGAAAACACCAAGAATTACATTGTGCTTCTTGCTCGCGTTAGCAATGCCTGCTACCACACAGGCTCAATCCCAGCTTGAGCGCGAGTTGCTCAACACACCATTGCAACAATTAGTCGCGGGAGTAGCACAATCAGGCGATGCAGCTCGTGGGGCACTTGTCTTTCATTCGCCGAATGTCGGTTGCGCTCAATGCCATCGCGTCGACGAGAGCCAGGCATCCGCCATCGGTCCTAATTTGGCGCGCTCCGATGAACGTGTTTCCAAGCCGACGACGGAGTCGATTATCGAGTCGATTCTTCGCCCCTCAGCGACCATCGACAAAAAGTATGCCTCCGTTCGCATTGCAACCGACGATGGCAAAATCCTTTCGGGTGTGATTGTCGAACGTACCGACGCGCACCTAAAACTTCGATTTGGCCCTAGACCCGACGACGAATCAACGATTGCTACTGCCGATATTGAAACCGAGGCCCCGAGCGCTCTCTCAATCATGCCTGCGGGAATCGTCTCGCAATTGGATGAACGAATACAGTTCTTGGATCTGGTGGCGTATGTTGCGGCCGTAGCCAAAGACGGACCGGCGATGGCTGCATCGTTGGCGCCACGACCTGAACAACTCCAAATCAAACTTCCGGAATATGAATCGCGAGTCGACCATGCAGGCCTTATTTCCAGCTGGAACAAAAAGTCACTTGAGAGAGGAAGAAAAGTTTACATGGGGCTGTGCAACAACTGCCATGGCACCAAAGAGACAGCTGGCTCACTGCCTACGGCGTTGAGATTCGGCGAAAGCAAATTCAAAAATGGCAACGATCCCTTTTCCATGTACAAAACCTTAACGCATGGCTACGGGTTGATGCTGCCTCAGAAATGGATGGTTCCAAAACAAAAATACGACGTCATTCAATTCATTCGCGAGGAATTTCTGCGTGAATTGGATCCGGGTTCCTACTCACGCATCGATCGTGACTACTTGAAATCGCTTCCGACAGGAGACACCCTGGGACCTGAGCCCGTCGTATCTCAACCATGGGCCGACATGGACTATGGTAATGTCTTGTCCACCACGATCGAATTTGGCAAAGACGGCAGCAACATCGCCCAAAAGGCGATCGCCTTTCGAATGGACAAAGGGACTGGTGGGATTGCCAAAGGGCGTGTTTGGATGGCGTTTGAACACGACACGCTCCGCTGGTCGGCTGGATGGCACGGCAACAGATTTGTCGATTGGCGTGGCATCCAGTTTGATGGAGCGCACGGGATCCACCCTCGAGCAGTCGGCGATATTGGATTCTCCAATCCAACCGAACCGGGTTGGGCTAATCCTGAGACAGGACGGTTTGATGATGACCAGCGAGTCCTCGGTCGTGACGGAAAACGCTACGGGCCACTTCCTAAGCCTTGGGGCAAATACCTCGGGATGTATCGAAAGGCTGGTGCCCGTGACAAAATTCAGTACGAAGTGGACCGAACCCGAGTCCATGAACAACCCTTCCTGATCGAGCATCCTGATGGGGAGATCCTTTACGGTCGAACTGTGCACCTCGAGGCTGTGCGACGTCCGCTTAAAATGAAACTCGCAACGATTCCGGGCACGATCACTGCGTCGACTCAGAACGCTGACCACGTGTCTTTGG
>JBEBHM010000633.1:0-5100 GCA_040080875.1 Pirellula sp. | reverse complement strand
CCCACCCCCCCCTGCCCTACCACTTCCAAGATTTCTAATTGCGGGAACGCAGATCGCACGTCTTCTAGATTGGGTGCGTTGCGATCCACATGCGGAGCGGTTGCTCCTCCACTTGAGCTAAACGCAACAAATTCGAGGAGGCACTTTGGACAGAGCCCGCCCGGCGAATCAGGTTGGATGACCGAGTTGCAGCGAGGGCCAAGTTTAGAAGACGGGTCTATGATCATGGTTATTCTCAAGCACGATTCAAGTTCATGATAAACTTTGGTTGTAAGTACTTGAGGAAACCGCGAACGAGGGTTGTAACAAAAGATGGAAAAACGGGATAATTCTCCGCGACTACCAACTCGTGCCCTATCCCCCTGCCCTGCTGACCAATACTACGAAGTAACTGTCTTCTTCGTTGGCAACGCATAAAACTTTTGAGCGTTGTCATGAAACAGTTTCTTCTTAAAGGTCGGTGAACGATCTTGCACGATTTCCTTGAGTGCATTAACCCATTTTTCAAAACTGGATCGAATATGCTGACCGGTAATCCTTCTGTTATTTGTGCTCGCTGGACATACAACAATCGATACAATGAGCTATACTTTCGAGAGCAATGATTCACATGCGATCGAATAAAATCGTTTTCGTTCGTTGCATGTTTTCGATGGATTCAACGTGGTCTCACCAACTGATCTCGACCGTTTTTACGAAAACCTTGTCCAAACAATCCAATCGAGCGGCGTTGCCTGCGCGATCACAAGCGGCATGGCCTGTGTGCGATATGGAGTTGCAATTTCCACAAAGGACTGCGACATCCTTTGTTCCGCAGACTCATCTGACCAATTGTTCGATTTATTAAAGACGAAAACTTTCCTCGGCGCTTCTTGTTCCTATAGAGGCCATATTACAGCTCCATTAGAGTCGCGTTGGCAGCGCGGAGGCTGGACGGCGCACTTTGAATGGAAAGTCGATTCAAGTGCGGCCTATTTGGACGTCTTTGGCGTTGCCCCGCGTGCGAGTACTCCATGGGAAGCGGAATGTTCCGAGTTGCTTGCCGGAATGCATACCGTTGCCGAAATGAAACGCACAGATCGAGCCAAGGACTGGCCATTTGCGACGGCACTTGGCGTCAAAATGATCGAAGCAGGCGATCTTCGTGGTTGGTTGCATATTTTCGAAATTGACACGCTTCGAGATATCATATTGAGGGTGCCATGCCCGAATGATATTGTCGCTCATCGCCCTGCGTTGAAATTACTATTGGATCATGATCCGCGATTGAAATCAGCGGTGCATTGCGAGATGGTATTCTGGCACGAATTGGATCGCATTCGCCTAAAGATTCACGATACCGCCGTGCGGACATACTTTCGTGCCGTGAAAAGTGACCCGAGATTGCCAAGCAACGATCTTGCCATCCAACACCGAGTGCGTGTCGAACACGCTGGTTCGCTATTGCCAACCTGTCCGATCCGTGAGTATGGTATAGAGAGATTGATAGCGGAAGCCCGCGAAGCGACTTCACAATTGGTGAATCCCGATTCGCTTGCGTGGCTTCCAGATGTGACCCCGAATTTCGTAGGTTTGAGGTAATCGTGTCCACACCAGTTCCAAAGAAACCCGATTGGCTTACGCCGGAAGTTCAGCAGGCGCTTCATGAAATCAGTTACGCATTTCACGTACGTGAATTCGGTGAAGAGATGGCGAGAGTCAATTTTTTGCCGCTAGAAGAACGCAAGAAGTACATTCACGAAATGATCAATCATGCGGTAAGCAAAGGGGTAAAATTCGAAAAGCCAGCCACTGGCGTGACTCGATAATGCCATGTCGAGTCATGCTGTTTAGAATCCTGTGTATCGTTGTTCTTGGTTTGGCGTGTGCCACGGCGTTGGCTCAAGAATTGCCAAAGCCCCCGAACATCGTTTTGATTTTGGCGGATGATCTTGGCTGGAGCGATCTTGGTTGTTACGGGGCTGATTTGCATGAGACTCCGAATCTCGATCGACTGGCGAGTGAAGGCGTTCGGTTCACACAAGCGTACGCGATGTCCGTATGCTCCCCAACACGTTCGACTTTGTTGACTGGTTATCATGCGGCCAGAATCCCTATCACGATTTGGGCCGAGGGCTCGAAGAACTCACCTGCGAATCGCTCGTGGGTTCAAGCCAAGTCGCTTCATGATCTCCCACATGATCGAGTTACCATTGCGACGAAATTAAGACAAGCCGGCTACGCGACTGCGAGCATTGGCAAATGGCATTTGGGCGAAGCATCTCATTTTCCAGAAACGCACGGTTTTGACGTCAGCGTCGCGGGCAATCATTGGGGCGCGACGCAGAGTTTCTTTTGGCCTTATCGCGGTACCGGACGATTCGGGAATGAGTTTCGTTACGTTCCAAATCTTGAGTACGGGAAACCTGGCGAGTATCTGACCGATCGGCTTACGGACGAGGCCATTCGATTTATCGAACACTCGAAAGACCATCCCTTCTTTTTATATTTGGCGCATTACGCTCCGCACACTCCCATCGAAGCTCCCCAGTCGGACACTGAGTATTTCGAGTCGAAGATCAAGCCGGGCATGAAGCACCGCAATGCGACTTATGCGGCCATGATCAAGCGTTTAGATGATGGCGTTGGCCGAATCATGCAGCATCTGAAACAATTGCAGCTCGACAAGAACACCATCGTGATCTTTACGAGCGACAACGGTGGATATATCGGGACCGACCGACGAAGCGGCCAATCGGTTCCTGTAACCAACAATTCGCCGCTTCGTTCCGGAAAAGGCTCTCTCTATGAGGGCGGAATACGAGTGCCCCTCATTGTGCGATTCCCCACGGCAACACCAGAGAATACTGTCTGCACGCAACCGGTTGCTTTGACAGATCTTGCGACCACATTGCTCAAGCTGGGAGGCACCGCCTCAAAAGACTTGGAAGGACTCGATGGGTTGGATCTGTCCGGTTTGCTGGAATCGCCAAACCTCCAACTAAGCCGCGAGTCGCTTTATTTTCATTACCCGCATTACTATGAGTCGACCACTCCCGTCGGGGCCATTCGGTCTCGTCAATGGAAACTACTTGAATACTTCGAAGACAACCGAGTCGAGTTGTACGATCTAGAAAAGGACCCTATCGAATCTCGCAATCTTGCTGACGAGTTGCCAGACGAAGCAAAGCGATTGTTGGCCAAGCTCCAGCAATGGCGCACTGATATCAAAGCGGAAATGCCAACAAGGCGATAGTTGCTTCACGCAACCCCTTCAACTTGGCCAATTTCCGGTCGGTCATCGTTCCAGGTTTCCGATCCTACCTCAGGCCATTTCCAAGCCTCGCATCGTGCCAGTGCTGGTTGCAAAGCGGTCGGCTTCCAGCCCCATCCGCTGCAGCATGGAGACGAATAGATTGGATAGCGGGTAGTTTCTGTACGTATCGAATGCGATGTGTTGGCCGTGCTTGAAGCCGCCCCCCGCAAAAAGCGTCGGCAGATTCGTACAGACGTGCGCGTCGGCATTGCCGAAGTTGGTACCGAACAGAATCATCGAGCGGTCGAGCAGTGGCTCGCTCTCTTCCGAAACCGACTTGAGCTTCGCAAACAGATCTGCCAACAGTTTCATGTGGCCAGTGTCGATCGCTTTGAGTTGATCGAGCTTCGACTTCGATTTGCCGTGATGTGACAGATCGTGATAGTCGGAGGTGGTTTTCTCTCCGTCGATCATCAAGGCTGGAGTGCTGACACCATCGAGCATAATGGTAATTAATCGCGTGGTGTCGGTTTCGAACGCCAACTGCGCGATGTCGTACAATAGCCGTGTCTTTTCCATGTAAAAGCTCGGCCCTGGTGGATCGACAGGTGCTTCCGCAGTAACGATAGGCTTTGGCTGTTTCTCCCACTCTCGCGACATCGCCATACGTTGTTCAAGCTCGCGGACACTTGTGAAATACTGGTCGAGTCGGCCGCGATCGCGGGGCCCCAATTCGCGCCGCAAGTCGTCTGCCTGTTCGCCCACCGAATCGAGAATGCTCTGCCCGATCTTCAGCTTGCGTACCTGCGATTCAGCTTCCTCGGGAGTACCTTGGATAAAGAGCCGCTTGAAGACCTCCGATGCGCTTTCTTCCACCGGCAGCCTCACGCCAGTACTGGACCAAGACAGCGTGCGTGAACCTCGCCCAGCATTCACTCCCAAATTTAGGTTCGGGACGCGCGTCAAGTGTCCGATCCGTTCGGCCATGAACTGATCGAGTGATATCGTGTTGCGGAAACCACCGCGTCCCGGATGCGGTGCTGCGGTGAGAAAACAGATGTCGGCAGGATGCCCTCCATCCACGTCCGGATGCCATACTCCTTCAAAGGATGTAAAATCCCCACGATGTTCCTGGAGGTGTTCGAGGTATGGCGAAGCAACATAGTCCCGTCCGCTATTCTTCGGAAAAAACTCGCCAGGCAAGATCCCGAGGTTATTGCAGACCGCTAGCATGCGCCGAGGCTTTCCGCCCGGGTTCTTGGCCGCCTCCAAGGCATCGCTTGAAAATGCCGGACGCATCGCATCGAGCAACGGCAGCGACAGGGCCACACCGGTACCTCGCAAAAAGCGACGTCTAGAGACCGCTCGCTTTTGAACGGAAAACGGACCGACGCGGGACACATTATTTGTCTTCTTATTCATGGATCAACCTGCCTGTCATTTATTCAAAAAAAGTTCACTCTGCACTATTTCATGGATGAGCGTACGCACTGGGTATCCGGCTGCTTTGGTACGTTCAAGGATTTTCGCGACGACCGACCGATCCGAAAATTGTATCGGAGCGCCCGTAGAATAGATAATCAATTGTTGCAGCAAGTTGCGAGCAACCTGCTCCTGGTTCTCAAGCAGACACTGCTTGAGCTGACGGACATCACTAAACTCGCGACCATCGGGCAATTGGCCGCTGGAATCAACCGGCAGCCCATCGCGGTGCGTGTAGCGTTGGCCATTGTGGCCAATCCCTTTGACTGCCGAGCCTTCTTTCGTCATCGCGCGATATCGATCGCGCCTGGCACCCATGACGTCGAAGCTTTCGAGCGCGAACCCGACTGGGTCGATGTTCTTGTGACATGAGTTGCAGACGG
>JBEBHM010000632.1:0-5128 GCA_040080875.1 Pirellula sp. | reverse complement strand
TTGCATGTGTCGAGATGCGCTCGATGAAAGTCTTACGATCAAAAGAATTGGAGATATCGAATCGCAAATCCGCCTTGCGTTGACTTTTATCTGGTCCATGGCAATGGAAGCAGTTCTCGGACAGAATCGGTCGAACTTCGCGATCAAATTGAATGCGATCTTCGCCGCAAGCCACGCTTGCGATCAAGCTCAGAACGATTGTTATACCAATTCGAAACAGGGGCATTATCGTGTTGAAAGGGAGTGGATCGCGAAGGAAACGACGGCAGAGTGATTGTCCCAGACAGACGTGGACAATTCAACAACGAAAACCGAACCGACAACTGGAGAACGACCACAATGAATTGACATTTCATTTTCATTTAGACAACTCAAATTCAAAATGATTGTCCGGTTTAGACTCGACCTGGACCGTTAATGGCGAGCCCGACGAGTCTCGATAGCGGTCAGCCCAAGGGCCCCGAGGGGGAGGCTTCTGCATGCCGTCTACGGTCGTCGGAATCTCAGCTCCGAGCGGCCAGCTTTCTGTCACCGTGACCATGTGCTTTCCTACCGCAGCACCATCTCCAGGGGCTTCCGAACGCAGCGATTTGAAACGCCCTTCGTCATCGGTCTGGGCGAATGCCATCTTTGCCTCGGCGATGTTTTGCGGAAAAAACGTCACGAGTGCATGTTTCACGGGCCGGCCTTGAAACGTAACAACACCCGAAACAGGGGCTTTTTCCGGACCGCTCGAGCCACACCCCACGAACAACCATGACAGCCCACCAAGTAAGCATATGCCAACGCGATCATACATATTGCGCAGTCTCCAAGTTAGAAAAATCAAATAAGGCGAGCAGTTAATTGTCAACGGAAGCTACTTCGCCGCCCCCGCAAGTTGACAGATTTCTGTAGAGCGCTAGTTCGATGCTTTCCGAGATGAATTTTACCGATCCGTCCCCCATGCTAAACTGGGCTCCGCCAGTATGAAAGCTATGAAAGCCTTCGTTGTTCGGCCAATCAGCTCGACACGTGACCCATCCCTGAGATCTCGGCTGAGTCAATCCCGCTGCACAAACCGCTGGCCGATTAATTGGACCGACACAGGTCTTTTGAACACCATTCCAGTGATACCAACCATTGAGTGCGTTGGCAGCGTAGGTCGATTCTCCCAGCATCAGGGTATTGCTGAGTCCATCGGAGACATCGCGAAAGCGCGTTGGGATATTCTGTCCATTGTCGCCTCTGGCAAACATCCCAGTTGGAGAGATATACCCATGTCCACTGGTTCCAAAACGCCCTGTGGCCCACGGGCCAGTCGTAACTTGGATTTGCCCCCATTGATAGTTTGCTCCCATGACGCCTTTATAGTTGGTCAACCCAATCTTAACGTTGTTCCAAGCTGCCGTCTGATGATTGATCACATTGGACCCTGTCGTTACACCCTCGGTGAAATGAGACTCGCTGGGACACTGGAGCGCGGCAATCCGTTGACCCAGGAGCCAAGCATTGCTCCCCACATTCGGAGTCACCAAATTCGGGCCGATTCGCGGATCGAGATTGTTGGCCGTCAGTGCGGAAAATCGAAAATCCCATTGGTTATAAATAGCACTTTGCTCGATGAATGGCAAAGTCATCAGAATCCAACTCGCTTCTCTTTGAGGCGAGTTCCGGAAGTAAGTAATTGGCAGCGTCTTACTCGTGCTTTAGTAGTTGTGGATTGCCAATCCAAGTTGCTTGAGGTTGTTGCTGCACTGCATTCGCCGCGCCGCTTCTCGGGCTGCTTGTACTGCGGGCAAAAGCAAGCCCACCAGTATCCCTATAATGGCGATGACCACCAACAACTCGACCAAGGTAAACGCGGTTCGATTTTTTCCCGTACGAAAAGTCATAATCATCAGAGACCCCTTTGAAATAACTAGGAAAACGATTCGTCAATTCCAACGATTGCGACAAAAACGATGCCGCTAATAGTAACTTAGAGGGGGCCAGATCGTATGTGTAGTACCATTCGTCTTTTTTTTGTAGTGAATTGACCAACTCCGATGAGATTGCCCCTAGCCACGAAAGAACCTAGCAATAGTACCCTCGAGCCGAACGAGCAGGAACAGCTACGTGAGGATGCCGAACGAGAAACGCACCGAGCCAACGTGATGCGACTGTCGGCTGAAACGCAACGCATTGAGAATGATCTGCCGATTCAAAGCATGTTATTGGTATTGACCGGCAGTGCTGACAATACGGCACGCTTTTGGGATATGGACAGTTCTCGCAAAAAAGCTTGTTGGCCGTGAACTGACCGACGCAGAGCGCGAGCGATATTTGATTCCAAAACGCAGATAAACGTCCTTTGATTTTGTTTTTACCCATTCTTCAAGGGGCTGGCTCCTAGCCCAGTATCCCTAGCCCAGTGTCTGGAGTTCAGATCCGTATCTAGGCTGATGAAGCCCAATCGCTATTTCCCGAAAAAATCTTGGAGTTCCAACGCCTTGGTACAATCCGCGATGGGAAGCAACGATTCACCCGGCTTAAAGACGCTGCGCTGGGTATGTCGACCTTGGACCGGCAAGCGGAAAACGTGAATGTGAGGTAGAGCGATACGCTCATCGACAAGGATCCTTATTGGTAGCATCATGACATCATCCACCGTATACTCAAAATCCACCGTATACTCAAATCGAAATCTTCATCCTACTCAATCAACCGCCACTGTAAAATAGATCGCAATCAGCAACCAGACGCGCGGCTGAAGCATCGCTTGCCAACGATCAGGCCCATGTTTCTCACGCCGAACACGATCTTCTTCGGCAAGATGATCGACCAACCAGCGACGTTGATCGTCGCGAAGCCATCGAGCGTCATGCGGAGAGTCCTGCAAATAAAACAAGACCGCGACACCCACCAAGGAAGTTGGTAATCCTTCAAGCAGAAACAGCCATTGCCAACCATGCAAGCCGTTCACGCCGTTAAAGTGATCCATGATCCAGCCCGACAACGGGTTGCCCAACACATTCGAAAGGCCAATGGCAAGCATGAAGAATGCAGTCATCTTGGCTCGCTGCCGATCGGGAAACCAGTAGCTGAGGTAGAGAATGATCCCTGGAAAAAAACCAGCTTCAGCAATACCTAGTAGGATACGCAGAGCGTAAAACGTCCATAGATCACTGGCGAACATCGTTGCAGCGGAGACCAGTCCCCAAGTGATCATGATCCGCGCCATCCACCGCCGTGCGCCAAATCTCTGCATCAGCAGATTGCTCGGCACTTCGAAGAGAAGGTAGCCGAGGTAGAACATCCCATAGCCGAGGTCGAACGCGGCTTTGCTCAGCCCCAGATCGTCCTGCATCGCCAAGTGATGCCGCTGCTACGAATTCACTGTGTCGGTTGTCATAAACCGGGAAAGCAAGGTGGCGGACTTGATGCAACGACGCATCGCGGCTTGTTGAACGGTGGTGAGACCGGTTCATCGATTCGCCCCGGCGAAGCTGACGCCAGTCCATTGGTCAAAGCGGTTTGCGGCAAGCCGCCTGAAATGCCTAAGGATGGTGAGCCGCTTTTGCCGCAAGAGATCGATTTGCTTCGTCGTTGGGTGGTCGAAGGGGCCGCCGAGGATGGGCCGATCCGTTTTCTCACACGACGGCCAACAGAACCACTGATCTACACTTCATCACCTTGGGTTCGTTCCCTTGCGTTTTCTCCCGACGGCAACTTGCTGGCCGTCCCTGCTCGGCATGAGATTCTACTGCACCGGGCAGATGGATCGGGCGTTGTCGCACGGTTGCTCGGAGATTCACCTCGGCTTGAGGCGCTCACGTTTTCTCGCGATGGCAGCTTGCTGGTCGCTAGCGGTGCGCTGCATCCGAATTTGGCGAGATCCAGATCTGTGATACCGCGAAGCGCGAATTAGTTCGTTCGATCAAAGGTTCAACTGATACGTTTTACGGAGTCGCGATTTCTCATGACAATCGACTCGTTGCCGTCGGTTGTGCGGACAAGCTGGTGCGAGTCTTCAATGTTGATGGTGTTGAAGTGATTCGCTGTGACAATCATCTGGACTGGGTCTTCGGATCAGCCTTCACCAACGATGACACGCGGCTCGCAACCATTAGTCGTGACAAGGCGGCGAAGCTGATCGATGTTTCAACAGGTCACCTGATTGACGACATCAACCGGACGCGTGATCCATTGATTTGCATGGCTCGGCATCCCATTGACGATCTGATCGCCACGGGTGGAACCGAAGGGAAGATACGCTTGTTTCGTATGACGCCGCGCGGCGGACGATTGGCTGAAGGCGATAACAAAGAAGAGAGTTTCGTTCGCGAGTTCGAACACATGGCATCGCCGATTCAAACGATTGCTTTCAGTCCTGATGGTACGACCGTCGCTTGCGGTGTCCTCGGTGGAGAAGTCCGAATCTTTAAAACCGAAAACGGCCAGCGTCTCGCAAAGATCAAAGTCGGTAGCGGCCCTATCTTCGCTCTTTCATTCACACCCGACGGCAAACGCATCGCGACAGGCGGCTATGATGGCCACATCCGTTGTTATGACGTATCAAACGGTGCACCCCTTCAGGATTTTCCCAGCGTCACGATCCGCTAAAGGACCTCGCCTTCAAATGCGACAACAACAAACCGCTCTGCAATCTCTTCGTCACCATGCTCAGGATGGTGCCTCGCAGAGGTCCCCGAGCCAACTGTTTCAGCTTAGCAATGCTGCTGATGGATTGGCGATGCGGTTGGCGATGCGGTTGGCGATGGCCTGCAGGAAGCGGGCGGCTGGAGCGCCGTCGACGATGCGGTGGTCGAAGGTCAGACTGAGGGTCAGAGTCAGGCCAACTTTGAGACATCCGTCGCGAACGACTGGCTCTTCGATGATACGACCGATTCCCAGAATCGCTGCTTGCGGGAGGTTGAGTATCGGTGTGAAAGCGTCGATGCCAAACATACCTAGATTCGTGACGGTGAAGGTACCGCCGGTAAGATGCTCCTGTTTCAACTGTCCGGAACGTGCTAGCTGGATGAGTTGCCTGGTTTGCTCGGCAATTTCGATGATCGTTAGGCGATCCGTATGACGGACGACCGGAGCCAATAAACCATCTGGCGCATCGATCGCAGTGGCAATGTGGATTTCATCAAATTGGTAG
>JBEBHM010000631.1:0-5143 GCA_040080875.1 Pirellula sp. | reverse complement strand
TATCCACTCCAGCGTCGTACCCCATCGAGTCGTTGATGTCCAGAGATGCCGGTTGATTTCGACTCGCAATGACAATTCTTCGTCAAGTTCTCGATGAATTGCTTCGTAAAAATCTTCACCGTGCTCGATGCCGCCTCCTGGGAAACAAAGCAGACCGGGGGCTCGCACGTGCTCCGATCGACGGATAACCAAGAATCTAGATTGCTCTACAATCACTGCTACCACCGCATGGCGTCCCTTGTCTGGGGTGTTCCCCGCTAGAATGGGCTGATTGCCGTTTCCTATTATGTTCATCGATCTCCCTTTATTTAGATTATGCCAATCGAAGATGTCATTCTGGCTATCGACCTCGGAGCGTCCAGTGGTCGAGTCATTGCAGCGGAACTAATTTCGAATCGAATCGAACTTCACGAGGTGCATCGCTTTGAGAACTCTCCGGTTCCTATCGGCGCGCGACTGCATTGGAATTTGCACGGACTTTGGCAAAACATTGAATCGGGGATACGGAAATCAGTCGATCAGTACCCGAACAGAATTCTTAGCGCCGGGGTCGATACATGGGGAGTCGACTACGTGCTGTTGGACAGAAATTTGGACCTCGTCGGGCCGGCATTTTGTTATCGAGATGCTCGTACCAATGGGATGATGCTCGAAGCATTCAAACGGCTTCCCCAATCGGAAATCTTTTCCGAAAGCGGCGTTCAGTTCATGGAAATCAATACGGCCTACCAGTTGCTTTCCATGAAGATACAGGGATCTCCCTTGCTGGATATTGCAGATCATTTCTTGATGATTCCCGACTTCATTCATTGGTTGCTCACGGGAGAGCTTTCGAACGAATATACCAATGCCAGCACTACGCAATTGCTCCATCCATCCAGTGGCAATTGGTCGACGAGAATACTCGATTCGCTCGGATTGCCAAAGCATATCTTCAAAACACCAATTCAACCTGGCACGTCTTTGGGCAAGATGCGATCCTCCGTGCGAAACCGAACTGGAATAGAGCAAAACGTCCAGGTCATTGCGCCCGCCACGCACGACACCGGTTCTGCGGTCTTGGCGGTCCCGGCCAAAGGATTTGCAAGCGAAACCCCTAAATGGTGTTATATCAGCAGTGGTACTTGGTCGCTGATGGGTGTCGAACTCGCTAAACCCATCCTCACAGACAAATGCTTTCAACTTAATTTTACGAACGAGGGTGGAGCCAATGGCAGTGTCCGACTGCTCAAAAATATTGCTGGATTATGGCCATTCCAACAGTGCAAAGCGGCTTGGCAAAGAAAAGGTGAATCCTACGACTGGCAACAGCTTGAACGCATTGCCCTGGAGTCCAAGCCGCTTCAGAATATCTTGGACCTCGACCACAAAATGTTTCTTGCCCCGGACAACATGCTGACGGCAGTTCAAGAATACGCAGCGAAAACAAATCAACCTGCCTTTGAGAGCGATGGCGCCATCGCTCGATGCACGATGGAGAGCTTGGCGCTCAAGTATCGCGTGTGTCTAGGCTGGTTGGAGGAGTTGCTCGGCTATCGGCTCGATACGATTCACATTGTTGGCGGCGGTGTACAAAACAAACTCCTTTGCCAAATGACTGCCAACGCTTGTCAGCGTCACGTTGTGGCAGGCCCTGTGGAAGCCACGGCACTTGGCAACGTCATTTCGCAATTGATTGCCTTAGGCCGTTTCAATTCAATTACCGAGGGGCGAAATTGGATGAGCTCTATGAGTGACATCATGCATTACGAGCCGGAGCAAAGCGATGCGTGGGAGGAAGCTGCAAATCGGCTCCAGGATTTCGCAAAGCGTTCAAGAAATTGGACTTCGTAATGCAGCTTCAATTGCAGCTCGCAATCGTTTAGGCGACGTCATTGGAGAATAGCGGCCAAGAACGCAACCGTCACGTCCGATCAGGAATTTGGTAAAGTTCCATTTGATCCCTTCAGACGCGAGCCAGCCTTTGGCTTGTGACTTCATGTAGATGAACAATGGATGCGCATTCGGACCGTTCACATCCAACTTTTCAAACAACGGAAACGTCACGTGATACCCTAATGAACAGAAGGACTCGATCTCCGAATTGCTCTTGGGTTCTTGGTTTGCAAATTGATTGCAAGGAAACCCGAGCACCGCGAATTTTTGAGATCGGTAATCTTCGTAAAGTGACTGCAATTGGGAATACTGCCAAGTAAACAAACAACGGCTAGCAACATTGACGACAAGCAGGACCTGACCTTGATATTGCTCCAGTCGAATCGACTCGCCCCGGATCGTGTTCACGGAAAAGTCAAAAACAGGAGATCGCTTGGAAATAATCGTGACCATGTAAGGTTGTTAGGCGAGTGCCTGTGCCGACGCCGGCTCAGATTCTGGAGTCATGTCGTGAATGAACTTAGCGGACAACCCTAGATCCGGAAGCAGTTGTTTGCAAGTGATGCGAGTCGATTCGTAGATAACAGGTAGTCCGCTGCCTGGGTGAGTTCCACCACCCACCAAATAGACTCCCTCCAGTTCTTCGAACTTGTTGTGCGGACGCAAGTGTAACATTTGCCCAAGGTTATGTGCCAGATTGAACGTCGCTCCCCGATAAACCGAGTATTCGTCTCTCCAGCAAGCCGGAGTAACAACGTGCTCATATTCCACTCGGTTTTTTAGATCCTGCAATCCGAGGTCCGCCAAGCGTCGGTAGATCAGTTCGCGAAAGCAACGAGTCTGTGTCGCATCCCATGGCGTGTTGGGGGATATCTGTGGAACCGGGACCAAGACGTACAAGGTGCTTTTGCCTTCAGGTGCAAGCGAAGGATCGGTAACGCTTGGATTCTGAACGTAGATCGACGGGTCATCGGGAAGAACCTTTTCAACTTCGATCTGGCGCAAATTTCGTTCGTAGTCGCGGGCAATGTGGATGGTGTGATGCTTGAGGTCCTCGTATCGTCCCCGAATCCCTAAGTACAGCATGAAAGTTGAACAGGAAAATTTCTTCCGTTCAATTTTGGCGTTGGACCATTTCTTGCGCAGATGATCAGGTACGAGTTTTTGCATGGCGTGCGCGAAATCGGCATTGATGACGATGGCATCCGCAGCATAGCTTCCGCGTTTTGTGTGCACGGCTTTGATTTTGCGACCATCAAATTCAAGACGCTCGACCGCTTCGTCGGTCCGCACATCGCAGCCGAGTTCTTTCGCAATGTCTCCCATCCTCTCGCTGACTTGTCCACAGCCCCCATTCGGATGAAAAACACCATGTTCATATTCCAGAAATGACAAGATGGAAAAGAGACTCGGACAACGAAAGGGAGACATGCCCAAGTATTTTGCTTGAAAGGAAAACGCAATCACCAATCTCGGGTCTTTGAAGTAGCTCTGTAGCTCTTGCCCCAGCGACTTCCACGGTTTGAGATGCGCAGCTGCGGCCAAGAGAGATGGGCGCATCAAATCCAACAAACTGTTGAAGGGGGACTCCAGGATCGGTCGAAACCTGGCCAGTTTCACTCGATTGTCATCCAAGTAGCGTTGAAGCGCCCCGACGTCCTGCGGTGAAAGGGCCGCGATTTGGTGATCCATTTTCTGTACGTTGGGAGTGCAGTCCAAATGACCACCCGCACCAAACGAAACCCGATACTGAGGATCAAGACGCGTCATAGGAATCTCGCAATCGATCGAACGACCAATCGAAGCGAAGATCTCCCTGAGTATCCGTGGATACAAATAGAACGTTGGGCCAATGTCGAACCGAAAGCCTTCCGCATAAAGGCTGGAACAACGTCCGCCTACTCTTTCACGAGATTCCAAGAGCGTGACATCGGCCCCTGCATGGGAAATTTGCAACGCGGAAGCCAACCCTCCGGGACCTGCGCCAATGATAACGACACGACGTTTCCTCATGAAAAACAATGTTGTTTGCGGTAAAAATGTCAAGTACTTGCAATGATAAAGGCTGTTATAGCAGATGGACAAGTCTGCACAGAACCGCACCTAACAATGATTCGAGACTTAATTCTGTGACGAGTGCGTCTTCAAGGCTAACAAATGGGGTAGTGGAGGTTGTCAAACCTCCCAGATCGCAGGGATCTTTCTTGCATTTGCCTGCAAAATTCATCTTGCTGAATTTGTTGCTTGCGTTTCAATAAACAAAGTCTTGGCCACCCACCGCGATCGAGGAATCCACATGAAGAGTTTGTTTGCCGCCGTTTTTGCAATTCTCTTAGGTAGTTGCCCCTGCGAGATCCGCGCGGACGAATACCGCATCGGTGCTTGGAACATTGAGTGGCTGGGATTTCCCGATAAGCGTGGGCGTCCTGGAAAAGACGTGACGCAACAACCGTCGGAGCTTGCGGCATACATCGCGAACGCGAATTTGGATGTGCTCGCGTTGGAAGAGATAGGCGTCGATCAACGTTCGGGGCCATGGACTAGTAAACAATTGGATGCAGTTGTCAAAGAGCTAAACGATTCACATCACCAGCCATGGCAGTATCGATTGTTCGCCAAGGCAAACTACCCTGAAGGAACAGAGGACTTTGTGGTTCGAGGTCAGCATACCGGCATTGCGTGGCGTTCGGATCGCGCAACGCTTGCAAGCGAACCATTCTCGGTTCCTGTCGGTGAAAACGAAGCTTACGGCATCAAGTTTTGGGAACGGCGGGCTACGGCGGTCAAGCTTTCGTTCGGGCAAGGGAAAACAGATATGGTCTTTGTCCCTGTTCACCTCAAGTCGAATCGCAATGACGTTCATCCCGACGACAAAAGCTTTACGCAGAAACAGCGTCACGCGGAGATCAAAGTTTTTGCAGAGCAGCTCCAAACGCTTAAGAAGCACTTCGCTGACGAAGACATCGTCGTGCTCGGTGATACAAATATTCTCGGACCGGAAGACGACACATCCAAACCGCTGCTTGATTCCGGCTTTGTCGACTTAAATCAAGATGACTCCGGTACAACAGCGGCATGGGGCGAGGGATACTCGAGTGCCCCGTTCGATCGCATTTTCGTACCGAAGACGCAGCCGGAGTTTCGGGGCGCAGTTCAAAAGGTCTATCGCACCAAGAATGGAACGGATGATGAAATCAAAGATTTCAAGAAGCGACTCTCGGACCACTACCTTGTTTCTTGTGTCGTACAAATCGCTGCCGACGACGAC
>JBEBHM010000630.1:0-5144 GCA_040080875.1 Pirellula sp. | reverse complement strand
CCCCGCTTCGATCATGGTCAAGACGGCTTTCACACCGCTGATGATCTGCGCCAGGCTGATTTTGCTCGGATCGGTCAAATTGGCGATAGTGGTCTTGATACCGTCAAAGTTGAGGTCAAAGCTGGTGGGCTTATCGAGACCTGCTCCGACGGTGATGGCGTCGGGAACTTGTAGCCCCAGGAGATTGCCGTCGAGTCCTGCGGACGCGAAGCCGCTGATGTTGAAATCGAATTTGTTGGCGGCGGGGATGGTCGATGAGAAGACTTGCGAAAAAGGGATGCCTCCGATCGTATTGGCGTCACTGGGAACGAGAGCTGGGTCGATGGAGACATTGATCTCTGCAGGATTGGCTGCGGGAGTATGCGACGCGAGCGAGTAACGAATTTCGGACGTTGTTGCTGAGGCGTTCTTAAAGATGACGCGAGGCGGATTCGATGCATCGAGGGCATAGTCGACATCGAGAGTGATGTTGCTACCTCGCTTGAGATTGCCACTCCAGGTATCGGTGGGCGATGCGACGTAGGCCGCGTTACCTGCACGTCCCGTGCCTGCGGTCAACGCAGAAGTCGTATACAACTCATATGTTGTTGGCGTCAGGACTTTGGCAAAGTACTTGCCGTTGGCATTGGTATTTCCGAGCACACCTTTGATAGTGACCGGTTGGCCATTTCGCAGACCGTGCGTTGCAGCGGTTGTGATCACGATGGGATTGGTATTGGTTGCATTGCTGATCTCGCCTTCGCGAGTCACGACGATCAAGTCATCGGTGATGGCCCCAGCCAGAGCGAGCCCAGCGCCTCCGGCAACGACCGAAGCGGGATTCAGGAACTGAGCTTTCTTGAGTTGCAGTTTGCCAGTCAACCCACCGCCGATACCTCCAATCCCCGCTTGTGCAGAGATGGTGGAGTCGATCGAAGTGGTTAGTTGGAATCGAGTCGTGTTGAGCATGTACGGAGTAAACGTCCCGAACCGGAAACCGAAATCGAGGTCGAGCGTTCCACCGACCGTGAAGTCGATGTTACCACCGGTGGTCACATCCACAGGGCCTAAATCGGGCAAGTTGAAATCAAACCCAACCGACTTGGTGACCGATTTGGCGATGTCGATCTTGACGATCGCGGTCGCTTGGAATCCCGGCGCGGTTGCGTCCGCATCAACAAAATCAATCGTCAATGCAAACGCGTTGGCAGGTAGATTCAGTTGTTCTTTGATCGCATCGCCGATGATCTTTCCAAGACTGCTGCGGGTTGCAATCGTATCTTGAATCTCGGTCACTTTGTTCAGAAGATCGGTTCGGCCGTCGGTCGTTGCAGGGATTCCAGCGATGGTGTTTCGCAGACGGGTGATGGCCGCCACGAGTTGGCCAGTCGAGACGAAGGTCAATTGTTGGACTTCCGGTGTCGTGTTGAGAACACCTTGAGTCAATGTGCGAGTTTGGACGGTAAGCCCCGTTCCACTGGTCCCCTTGAGATCATTGACGTTGCCCCGCGATGCTTCGAAGGTCACCTCATAGGGACCTCCGTTCTCGCCCGTGACGCTCTTGATGACACCCGGACCCCAAATGCGGGTCAACTCATCAAAGACATCGACCGCAGGCGAATCGAGCGGGATGTCGTTCGGTGTTAAGATCCAGCTACCTCCACTCGTATACGCTCCATTGCCTCGCTGACCAATCGTAAGTTCTACGTTGGTGTAAAGTTCGAATGTCGTTGCGGTGAGCACCTTGGCAAAGTAAGTACCGTTTGCATTGGTGTTTCCAACGACTCCGCTGATCGTAACTTTTTGTCCGCTTGACAATAGAGAAGTGCTGGGTGTTGTAATCACAATCGCCGAGTTCGCGGGATTGGAAGCGCCCGTGATAGTTACGGAGGAGGAAAACGCGGGCAAGCTCAGTTGATACACATGGTCAGGATTCTGAAACGACTTGACAGCCTGAATTTGCTCCATAACGGCATCGTTTTGCTCGGGAGTTCCGCCGAGGCTGTTGAGCAAAGTCTCTAGTTCGAGAATCTTGGCGTTCAACAAATCCAGGTCCGGTCCAGCCAGCAGTTCCTCGGCAGCTTTGGCCAATCCCCCTACCACATTGAGAATGTCGTTGGGTGTTTGATTGACGACGGGAATGGGCGTATTCAAACCATCGATGTCGCTGTTCTGAAGCAACTCGACCACTCGAGAAATAACACCGACCAAGTCCGCTATGGAGAAGTTCTTAAAACTCTCCAAGGCAGCTTGAAGGTTGGTGACACCATAGGTTATGGTCGGCTTCGTAAAGCCAGTTCCAGAAAGCGTCGCTTGAATCGTCATCGGAGTTGCACCACCTTGCTTGAATGCAGGTGGTAGGAAGACCAAGGCGTTGCCATCGATGGGCAAGTTAGCCGATCCGCCATAGGTAAACGAAGGCTGGATGATCGATTTGAAATTCCCCAGCGAGAAGTCGCTCAATCGCAATTTGCCATCGGTCGATTCATCGGCCGGCGTTTCTGGATCGTTGACATCCGCCAAATTGATCGATGCATCGGCAGTAAAGTTAAGCACACCGTCTACGATTCCAAGATCGAGAATGCCCAACGACGCGACCAGATCGACGTCGGTCGAGTTGACCGTCAGGTTGGCAAACGCTCTGCTTCCGGACGCAAGCACATAGAACTGGTCCGTTGTGAAGCGTCGCAGCAGCGGTGTACCAAGCAGCAGCGTCCCGTCGTTGACTTCGTTGAAGTCCGGCGTATTCAGATCATCCGCAACGGGCGAAATCTCTTGTATGATTCCAAGGAGTGAACCGATTGGACTGACTCCGTTGTTGTCGCCGACCGCCATTACTTTCAGCTTGCTCGTTCCGCGAGTCCACGTTCCACCGGACGTGAATGCGCCGCTCCCCGCTTGTCCCACCGTTAAAGCAGCGTCTTGAAATAGTTCGAAGGTCGTTCCGTTGACGACACGTATGTAGAACGTGCCGTTCGCGGCGGTGTTTCCAAGTACGTTTTCAATCGTAACGCGTTGTGTGTCCACCAAACCTGTCGTGCTGGCTGTGGTGATGACGATCGGATTCGCGTTGCTTGCACCGGCGACTGCGCCGCTGATCAATGTGGCGGCGGTCGAATTATCCTTGAGCCGGATAAAGTCTCCGGGCAAGGTCGCAGTTCCTCCGCTGGTGTATGCGCCATTGCCTGTGACCGGTGTTAGAAGTTGCGAATCGCTGTAGAGCTCAAATGTCGTTGCATCGATCACCTTAACGAAGCGATTTCCATTGGCGTTGGTGTTACCCAATACTCCTGCGATGGTCGACTGCTTCCCGTTCGCTAGTCCCGCAGTGCTTGATGTGGTGATGACAATTGGAGTCGTGTTGGATGCGCCTGTAATCGTCCGTGTGTCAGCGAACGTGACATCCAATGTGGCGGCACCACCCGCTGCGGCTTCGATTTTCGACTCGATATCTCCGAGCGTTTCGGACCGATCGAGATTGACGAGGATGTTCCTGCCGTTTCGCAATTGAATCTGCAAGTCAGGAATGTTGCTTTGTTGCCCAGAAGTAAATCCGAGAAAGGCCGAAGTTCCGGCAGCGATGGTAATGCCGTTGACTCTATTGGAATTCGAAACGATGTACAAACTTCCGTCCGTAGTCGCTTGAACTTCGACGGGCGAGAGGTCTTGGACCACACTCAAGTTTGGCAGATTGAGTTGCACAAACCTTGCCTTGAGGGCTTCAGTCAGGTCCATGGCCAAGTCGTCAAGGCTAGCGTTGTCGCCAACAGTGGCTGCAGGAACGGTTACATTGACTGCGGTTGCGACGCTTCCGTACTGATTGACCGTGAGGTTGAGAGTCAGGTCCGCAACTGGACTATTCTTGCCACTCGAGTTCACCGCCGTTCCAATCAATCCCGTTTTGACCTGAGCGCCCCGACCACCGTTCAGAGTACTAAGCGGTGTAGTACTGGTAACGTTGCCAACACCAACCGGATCTAGATCGATGCCAACGGTCAGTTCAACGCCTGCCTCCGCGTTAAACGTCGCGCTCGCGCCGCCCGCAACGCTCAACTGCGCGAATCCAACATCGACTCCTTCGTCAAAATTGAGGTCGATTGACTTCTCGAACTCGGTCCCGAGTTTGATGTTGAATTGTACTGAGCGAGGGGCTGCGATGTAGTTGAGCGATGCAGTGAATGGTTGCACTCCGATTTGAGTCTGCAACATTCCATTGATGACATGGACCAAATCCTGAATCGTGCCTGCTCGGAACGATGGGCTGACCAACATGCCATCTCGGAATCCAGCCACGTCGCCAGACTCGACCGTCTCGGACCCTAGCCCCAATTCAGTCTGTGCAGTGTTTTCATCCTTGGTTTGTCCTTCCGTGAAGCCCAAGACGGTGGCTCCGTTGATGGTGAGCGATTCGGTTTCGCTATCGATCGCCACAATTCGTAGCTGGTCACCGATGAGTAGTGCTCGCAGCTTCTGGTCAAGCTTGCCACCACCGAAGATGGTGTTTTCAAATGCCTTGTTGATACTCGCAACCATGTCCGAAGGTTGGCCATTGTCCTTGGTCGACGTTGCTGTGATTTTCACATCGAAGTCGTTTCCATCGATGAGCAGGGTCATCGTCAGGTCGCTAGTCAACTGGGCAGGCAATTCGCTTTCAGCGGTGACCTGAACGGTACTTAATTCCAGCGAGATACCGGCCGTTGGGCTCGTGGTGCGAATCGCTAGTTTGTTGACTTTGTCGGAACCGTAGAGTGACACCGAGCGGTTGTCGCCAAAATCTGGCAAGTTCGTTGGAGTGGTAGGCGCATCGGGCTGAAATCGGAATGTCATCGTGTTGAGCGTCATCTCATCAACACTAGCCTTCTGGAAATTGCCGGAGGTATCGAGGTACTCGATGACATCACCTACTCGAAGGCCCAAGTTGAAGAGGTTGACGGAGGTGGGCAAGGTCGCGACCCAACGTTCAAAGCCAACTGGGAGCGGTTGCACAAAGTTGGGAAGGGCGACCGTGACCTTAGCGAGTGAACTGATGTCGGTACCAGAAAAGGGCAACTGGCGCTCGGCTATCAGTGTGCCCGCAAATTGCGGTTGTGAAAGAACAGCATTGATGTCCGCGTACAAATCATCGATCGAGTCGTTTGTCTCAGTTGCACTGGCAGGTATCGTAA
>JBEBHM010000063.1:0-18937 GCA_040080875.1 Pirellula sp. | reverse complement strand
AGCTCCATCACTTGGGCTTGTCTTTGAGCTGATGGATTGAACGACCAATCGTACGACTCAAGCGTAGCATCGGTTGGGAAGTTCGCTCGACGAATCCGGGATGCGATGGCTTGTTCTCGCTTGAGTCCCGACGGGATGGCTAGGAAGCGTTCCAGAATCTCCCAGACGCTATGGCCCTTCTCCGTCGACTCACGCACGATTTGGTCGATGGCTTCATGAGGCATCTTCAGCTTCAGGTCCTCCAGGTGCTGGAGGATCTTGTCTCGGTGGTTCGTCACCGGAGTCTGCTTGGCTGCCGGTACACTTGGTTTGCTCTGGGTTGGTTTGCTTTGGGTCTTCATCAGTCTTTGCCTGAACCTCGTCTAGGAGTTGCTGGTATTCTTCGCTCCGTCGAGGGCCGATCGGGTCCGATTCCGTGATTTGTTTGAGCCTCTGCTGCTCGTGTTCCGTCAGCGATTCCCAAGAATTTCTGGGGGTTCCGAAGTGAGCCAAGATCCGCTCCAACGAGTGGAAGCCATAAGCGTGGTACTGAATCGAGCGACCGATGGCGGCGATGACATCGGCCAACGGATACGCATGCAGCAACGTCAGCACACGTTGCGCCTCGTGTTTCCCGTTGCGACATTTCTTGAACAGGCCGTCGAAGTATTCGCTCCCCTGTGGACCGAGTTCCGCATAGCGAGCTCGCAGCATGCTGATTTGCTCTTGAGCGTCCTTCGGCGGAGCATGCTTTGGATCGTTGCTCTGGTCGCCGCCTGGGCCGCGCAGGAGCACATGCTGGGCAAGACAGTTGAGCGAGCGGTTGTAGACTTGAAGCTCGTCCTCAGTAATCCGAATCGGAAGCATCTGGCCGATCTGTTGCCAAGGGACCGAATAGCGGTTGTTCGCATACGAGATCATGTGATCGGCGTCGACTAATCGATACACGACTTGCGCGGTGTCGAATCGCAACCTGGGGAGCGCCAGAAGATGCGGTTTTTCTTCCTCATGCAACTCTAAGGGCGTTCTCTTGGTCGTGCCGTGAATGCGCCGATCATTGATTTCCGACAGCCACCAACGCGAGACTTCATTGAGATGCTCCAGCGATCGGAACGTTCGGCCATTGAGCAGATTTTTTTCGACGTAATCAAATGGCCGTTCCACTTTGCCTTTGGTTTGAGGGCGATAAACTTGGCAGGCCCACGGCTGGTAGCCATAGTGCGTGGCGAAAGCTAAGAACCGCGTGTTGTAGACCGGCTGTCCATCTTCCCAACGAGTGACGACGACTTTCATGTTGTCGTACAGGCAAGTGGCTGCCACACCGCCCAGATGCTCGAAGGCCGCGATATGTTGCCTGACGGTCGTTTCAAAGTCTTGGCGTTCGGTGAAGTGAATGTACTGACGACGCGAATAACCCAAGATGTAGCTGAACAGTTCGACGCGGCGGCGTCCTTCTTGGATGAAATCGATATGGTAAGTCGACCAGTCCATCTGAGCTTGAGCCCCCGGAGCGGTTTCAAAGCGGATCGTGGCTGGCTTGGGTTTCAGTCGCTGCGATTTGAGGAACAGTCGAACGATTGTGTACTGGCCCTCGAAGCCAAGGTTTCGAAGCTCCTCTAGGGCTCGTTGTGCCGTGATATGAGGATAACGTTCGAGCAGATGAAGTAACCGATCCTTGTAAGGATCGAGTTTGCTCGCTCGGGCCAAGGGGGCCTTGCCGAGGCTCGGCGGCGGCAGATCGGAATCGATACTTTGCGTGGCTTGCTGGTGTGCCGAGATAATGCCAGCGATTTTGGTGCGGCTGATTCCTAGATCGCGAGCCATGGCGCGAATCGACTGTCTGCCGTTCCAGCGTGAGATGATGTCATTGATGAGTTGAGCGTCGTCGGTCATGGCTGTTGTATTTCCTGGATGAAGTCGGAAGCCGCTTCGGTCAGAAGGGCTGATTCTTGTTGTAGCTTCGTAAAACTTTCAATGAGCGGTGCTCGATCGCAAGCTTGAAGTTCCCGGCGGCCGGTGAGCCGCAGCCAGTGGTTCATCTTCGAGGCAGCATCGAGCAAAAAGCCCAGGCGTTTGGCGGCTCGATTGCCTGCCGTGCTTAGGCGGGGATCCCATTGATGGACATAGTTGTCTTGAGATTGACGGATGGCTTCACGAGGTTTGGTAAGCACGAAAGCGGTTTGCTCGCGCGTACTCGATGCGAGCAAGAGCTTGACGGTCTCGGAGAGTTCACGCGAAGTGAGCGCCTGCTCGGTGGCACATTTCATGGCCGCGTTTTGGTTGCCGCGCGGCAACTGCGTCATGTGCCTGGCTTGGGTCGGTGTAAGAATCCCCAACCGCAAGGCCTCGCGAGCTTCTTCGGACAAGCGCTCGATCAATGCCAAACGGCGATTGACCCACGATTTGTGACGACCCAGCATTTCAGCCACTTCGACTTGTGGCAGATGGTCATCGTGAACCAGAGCAAAGATGAGCCACGACTCCTCGAGTTCATTGGGTTTAGAAGGAATTCGATTGAGATTGAAGATGGCCGCCTTGGCCCCTTGCTCGTCGACTTCGATGAGGTGAGCTCGGAGCGAGTTCATGCCGTGGAGAGTTCGAGCGGCCCGAAGACGCTTGAAGCCATCGACGAGTACCAGCGATCCTTCGAGCTGGCAGAAGACGACTGGAGCAAGCTGACCGTACTTAGCGAGCGATCGACGCATGAGCTGTTCGGCTTTGGGCTGAACGAGCCGGAAGCGATCCAAGCGCAGATCGAACGCCGTTAGGTCTAGACTTCGAACCGGGTCGCCTGGTGAAGACTGCGTTGGTAGCAGTGACAACTCATTGGAAAGCGGCATCGTCGATGGCCTCGCACGTTTTTGGAACCCGTTACAGGCTCAACAGCGTATCGGTGTGCATCGCCAAGCCCTATGTGCTTCACGCGAACCGGGCCTGGCGAGCAGGATGCGCATGGCATTGTGAGGCCCGATTGAACCGGGAATACGCAGCGCTTCAAACCATCGTCTTACCCGTGTGGTGGCCGCACGTAAGTCGTTATAGCAATGAGGGCTACAGTATTTGGCGTGAGGTACTCTTGGGTCCAATTCGAACGAGACGAAACACCCCGGCCTTCGGCAGCGAGATTTCCTTCGGGAATTTTTTTTGGGCGTCGATTTGTATCGCCCACGCGCAGCGATTGCGGGGCAAGTTTACTGGCTTGGAGTTCTGCTTTGATCCTCGAACGACGGCGTTTCGATTGCGCCCGACGCTTTTCCTTTCCATTTTCGGTGCGGCGGTATTTATCATCGGTGCGTTTCTTGGCTGCTTTCCGATCCAATTCCTTGGCAAGCAGACGGCAGTGATCACAGCAGAAGACTTGGGCGGGATGAATGGGCATAAAAAATCGATTGCAGGACTTCAGCAAGCAATTGCATTGCGTAGAGGCCGTCGAGTCTTGCGAAGCGACCAAAATCGGATCAAGATTTGAAGTGGGCAAGCGGGATGTAGTCCCGTAGGTCAAGTCTCGCTGTCGAGTTGAAGCTCTTCAGCGAGGCGCTTTTATAGAAGTAGAAGAGACTCCAATTACTCTAATTGGCACGCAACCGAACCGCGAACAGAAAATCGCAGCCTCCCAAAGCCACCCCGCCAAAGTGCCTCATTGCTCAACCGCGATTGATAATCGAGACACGCTCCAAAAATTTATTCGCGGCGATTCTGGAATGATTGGAGACCTGATGACTCGAATATACGGGAGCTGTGATTTGTTTCCCGATGACCCGTACAACTCATTTCGACCTTGGCAAAGCATCAATTATGTCACCTCCCATGATGGGTTCACCTTGTACGATTTGGTTTCTTTCGACCAAAAGCATAACGAGGCAAATGGACATAGCAACAGCGACGGAGCCGAGGATTACTCCCACAATTGTGGCATTGAGGGCGAGGTTAATGTCCCGGTCGATTTGATGCGGCTTCGCAAGCAAAAGATCAAGAACTTCTTCTGCCTGCTGATGCTATCCAATGGTACGCCGATGTTTCGTATGGGTGACGAGTTCATGCAAACACAGGGAGGAAACAATAACCCCTTCAATCAAGACAACGAAACTAGCTGGCTCGACTGGAGCCGGCTACAATCTCACGCCGATATCTTCCGGTTTTTCAAGGCGATGATCGTATTCCGAAAAAAACACGTATCACTATCGCGTTCTTGCTATTGGCGGGACGATATCGCTTGGTTCGGTGCTGATGGTCCCGTCGACCTTTCTTTTAACTCCAAAACGTTGGCGTTTTTCCTGAGCGGCAAATTGGAAAGTGACGACGATCTCTATATTTTAGTCAATGCGTCTTGTGGACCCGTAAGCTGCCAAATTCAACGTGCGTCGTCGAACCGTTGGCGAAAGGTCATTGACACCGGAGCAGATTCTCCGAATGACATCATCGAATACGACTTGTCTGAAGCCATCATGTCGGATGCCTTGACACTCGCTTCGAATTCCGTTGTCGTACTAGTCAGCGCACGCTGAATGTTCACTCTTTATTCATCGATTGAAGATCCAGTGCTTTGAAGGTCGGGAATTAGGCTATGCATCGATGGAATTCGTGGATTCGTTTAACAATTGGTAAGTTGAGACGTGTGGGGTGCCTTTGAAACGCGTTCGAGGAGTTGGTGGTTTTTTAGGGCCGCGTACGTTTTTTCGATAGTGTGATAGATCAATCGTTTTCGCGATACGCTTCAATTCACTCGCAAGTTGCTTAGGCGTAAGTGTTGAGTACTGCACAATCCAGAATTCGTCTTCGATCATGTGAGTGTTTTCCCAGCCGCTTTGAAGAGCGTGAGCGAGATAGTAGTTGGAGATTTTGTCTTTGGTTGCTTCGGTGCCATGAGCAGCGCGGAGCGAAGCGTGAACTAGCTGAATCATGTTGTATGCGACAAGCGAAACGCTGAACGCGAATAACGTAGCCGGCGGCATGCCCAGCGAAGTCTGTTCACTGTCGAATTGTTTTACTAATTCGAGGTTCACATTTTCGATTTTCCAGCGACTGCGATAACTCTCGGCGATTGTTGACGCAGAAACCGTAGATGGAAGATTGCTAAGAAACTGCAGTTGTTGGTCCCCATCGCGCGTTGGCTTATCCAAGTGAAGCGTGATGAGTCGACAATTTAGTTTCTCGCCGTTCACATCGATCACTTCGACCGCTTGCTCACTCAACTTCCCAGTTTCCGTGCGTCCTCGATCGACACTTGGCCCAATGATCTTGATGCAAGAGTTTGCATGACGACGGACTACGAAAAACGCCTTATGAAGAGCGAGTTCAAACATAAACGCACAGGTACAGAAGTTGCGATCAGCGATCCACACTGTATCCGCCTCGATGTCGTTGAGCAGTTCAGGAATCAACGCTCGCTCTTGCTTGTGCCCGTCCTCGCAGGGAAGGCAGTCGACCACAATTTTGCGAACAGGATCGTACACCACTAGGGACAACCCAGGCAAAGCACCCGCAGCAACATCTCGCAGCACACCTAATCTATGTTCACTCGCAGGATGATGGTTTCCGTCGAGTATGCGCACTTCGTATCCTGCAATCGGCGAGTCGTCATACGCGCCCAACTCATCAATCACTTCCTTCACCCGTGCCGCAGTATGACAAACTAGTTGTCGCGAAACTTGCGATTCAACATTATTTATCTTGTTGTACACAGACTTCAAAGAGACAGGGATAAACGCCTTAAGATGCGAATAACTTTTGTTCACTGACGGCTTAATTCTGCAAACAACCAAGAGCATCAACTCAACAATCGTCGAAAACAATAGCTTTCGCTCCGTCTGAGATGCGGCAGTCGAACGGAAGATGCCATCGACGAATTCCGGTGCCAAGATGTTCTCCAAAGCTATTCGCACCATAGAAGGAACCGGCGAGATCTTGAACAGTCGATCCAAAATAGTTTGCATGCAAATCGAACCCCTGAAAGCGCAAAATGGGCTCGAATCCCTCGAATCTAGCACCATCGCTCCCTGGTCCGGCTCACATTGTTCGTATGCACATTGACTAAAGACAACCCCTGCTTATTATTTCTCTCGAATGCGTGACCTTCAAAGTACTGATTGAAGATCTAAACGAAAAGACAGTTAATGAATTATCAACCTACACTCTTTTGGCTTTCGGAGTCGGGAGCGATTGGCTCCCGAACCGATAGCACCCACAACCAAGTCATGCGACCGAATGATCGCATGACATATTGTGTCAGATACCAACGCATTACTTTGTCGTTGAGGGTACTGCAGATCCGTGATCGTGATTCGCCGCATGCTTTCCATGGGCGGCGTCCTCATGACCTAGCTCCTTCAGTAGCATGTCATGCTCTTTCTTGATTTGCTCAAGACTAGCCTCGAGCTTCGTTGCCATTGAACTGCAAACTTTGCCATCCGGTGTCGCTTTGCAGCACTCTTCATGCAGAGACTTATGCATGGCCGTGCATTCGGTCAGCTTGGTTTCAATCTTTTTTACTTGTTCTACAACCTTGGGGTTCGAGGCATGCTCCTCGCGAACGATAACCATGTCCCGTTGGATTCCCTGAAGTTGCTGGCCAAGGATTTGAGATTCCGCTTGAGTTATTTGGTGTTGGATCATCGGTACTTGGGTTGCGTACCGTTGAATACCGCGCGAGTAGTCTCTCGCGTGCTGGATGTTCCTCGACGTCCTTTCGTTCGCAAAGAAGCTGGCGCCGTTGTTGCGTGACACCTTGTCGTTGATCCGTGACTGAGCATGTGCCGGTTGCATTGTACCGATAGCAACAATCGCAACCAGAGCCGCGATCAATGACGAAGTGGCATACCGTGTTAAACTCATTTTTCGTTCCTTTCAAGAACTTTGCTCTAACCGAGAGGGCGATGCAGCAACATGCCGCGATCGCGGATTGAATTAGCAACTCCCGCTGTCTGCTGCATATTAGATGCTCCACTGCTCCATGCACTTCACAGAATTTCAAGTTTTCTTTTCTGAGTATGAATTGTTCGCTTACTCGAATTAGACCATTTGCTCTTTGGTATCACCGACGTACCGACCTAAATTCGGCAAGAAAGCTGTCGTAACAGAGTACGATCCCCAACTTAACCTCGCGAATTTAAAGAAAACAACGGAAATCAGATGGCGTTTCAAATTGAAACGCGGATACATATTGTCATTTCCGATTAGAAACTTTGCCACTTTTCCGACTTTTTTGCCACTTTTCCGACTTATTTGCCACTTTTCCGACTTAGCTGCGCAGACCAAATTGTGCATCGGAACTTACTTGCCCTTTCGCTTTTGGATCGGTAACTCCCGCTTCGCGAGTTACTTACGAAACAGAGAGCAAACTACGCTAAGGGGAAAGGGCCTCGTTCCAAGCGCACAACCCAACCGGAAAAGTGGCTCAATTCCTAACCGGACTCGACAGATACATCAAACTCCGGATTACAGCTTGAAAGCAACGCTACCTTTTCACTTATTAACTCGTAAACGCGATAAACGCTCGTTTGCGAGCACAACCTGCTGCACAAGTCGATTAACTGAACAACCCATCAGCAAGCTTATGTCAGCAACAGCAATTTTTCGTGCTAGCTCGTACAGGATGACTTTGAGTGAGGCTATTTCAATTCAAACGCTTTCAGCGCTGGATTAGTTGAGAGAAGTTACGAACCCCCACAGCATCCGCTGCTGCAGCCTGGTTCACTTGAACCGAGAGTTCACGTTGAGCTGCTGGATGACAACTTAGAACTTTGCCTGGACGGCGATGCAGGCGCCGCCGTCTTTAAGGCCAAATCGGCAGAGGCCAATTCCGCCCCAGAAACGACGAAAGTCGGCGTTTTGCCGAATGACTGGGAACCTGGCCAGCCCGTTCCTTTGCAGCCGGCAGCCGAACACAGTACCGAACTGCTTACATTTGACGCATGAACGCAGAAACTATTTCGAGCAGCAACCCATGCTGCACGTGGCTTTTCCTGTTGTGGCTGTAGCAGCTCCCTTGCCCGAACAGCAGCCTGCGGAGCAACTTCTGGAATCCTCATCGCAGCAATCGCAATTGCAATTTTCACAGGTACAGACGCCGCTTTCACAGCAACAACCTCCATCTGGGCAGCAGCTTGTACAAGCACCAGCTTTTGCGACTTCAGTCGAGGGTTTGACAGCAAAGTTTGCTCCCATCGCGATTCCAATTCCGACCACACATAACAGTACAAGCGTAGCAGCGACTTTCATGTTTAATTACCTTATCAAATTCGCGGACAGTGGTTTACATCGAAGCACTGGCGGCTTCTTCTAAATTGGATGCTCGACACAGCAATATCCTTCACCGAGGGGTCAAAATATTTTTGTTTGCCCTGCGTTTTGTGGTCGCTCAGCGATCATCATCGCGATCCAGGAGGTTTCTTTTCGAGCGGCGAGAAAATATTTTTCCCCAGACCTGACATACGAAGGCCATAATTATATGCAAGCGGCTTGGATGCGTCTCAGCAAGCGAAACTTCACATAACTCTTAAAACTTTCCGCATCTTAAGGAAATGCTTGAAGCCACAGCGTTTTTCGGCGTTTCGGAGCACAAACTGCAAGGGTGGCATTTGTTGCTTCGAACTGTTCGAGGCTTATAGCCTTCCATGCCCAAAGAGGTTTTACGATGACCCAAATCCAATCCCTGTTTGCTGCCTTTGCATTGGCGATCGTCACGCCAGCCGTTCCTTTCGCTGATAAACATGAGGAGAACAAAATGATGATGAAATGTGCCCAGGTCTGTTCGGCTTGCCAACTCGAATGCGATAGCTGCTTCAACCACTGCCTCAAGATGGTCACCGATGGCAAGACTGAGCACAACGCGACTGCCCAGCTCTGTGCTGATTGTGCTGAGTGCTGCAAAGCATGTGCGACTTTGTGCGCTCGCAACAGCCCGCTGTCGAAACACATGTTGGAATGCTGCGCGAAGTGTTGCGATCAATGCGCAACCGCTTGTGAAAAACTCCCCAACGATGAACACATGGTGGCCTGCGCAAAATCATGCCGCGATTGTTCGAAGATATGCATGGAAATGTCAAAACACGATCACAAGTAGTTTTCGCTCTGTCATGTTTCTACCAACTGTCGACAGGCGCTTGCCTTACGGTTTGAATCGGACGGAAACGACAGCCGCTGGGGTTTCCAGCGACAGTTGGTGGAAGGCGAAAGATCGCCACTTTCTTTCCAGTGCATCGAGGTTCGCGATTTGATAGTGGCTTTTGAGCGCGACCTCTGTTCCATGATCGAGAGAGGAATTCGCAAACTCAATAACTTTCGCGGGACTCGATTGTTCGGCAAGCATTCGAACGAGCAATAGGCTTTGTCCGTAGAAGGTAGGCATTTGATCGGCTGATGAGAACGACTGGAGGGGCAAAAGTTGCGATAGGGCCATTGTCTTTCCTGCCGAAATCGCCTCGCGACAATCCCGAAGATGTAAATGCTGTTTGGTGGTCGTATCCGCCAGCATGGCAACTCCCTCATCGAGCCAGTGTGGCGGTTGCCTTCCTCGTAACAAATCTGCGAGCACGATATGCGTCAACTCATGAGGCAGCGCAGGCAGTTCACCAGCTTGATCAAGCAGAAGATCAATCTCGCGTACAACGACCTTTCCATCTCTGAATTCAATTGAACTGCAACCATTCGTCTGCCCACCAGCAAATCCTATCCTCCGAAAATAGTCGGCTCGAGTTTGATGCACACGGATTTTGCACCGAGGTTCCCAGGTGATCCCTGCCTGATCGCCGCCCCAAACTCGAAACAGTTCCGATCGAGATTCTTCGCAAAGTCGCAATACTTGATCTGTCGATGGCCCATTAGAACGGTTTTCGACTTCAAAATTATTTGAGGAAGAAGCAGGGTTGGCGTTATCGGACAACGCTATTTCAATCTCGCAAGCTACCAACAACGCAATCAGGGAAACGACAAAAAGCAATCGAATCATTCGCCCAGTCCAGCCTATTGAAATGTGTTTCTCCATTTAGCAAAGAAAGGTAGCAATGGAGGGTGGCGAGTCATTTACTCAAAGCGAATGCCAAATGGGGAGCTCGATCCGAGAACGCTGAGCTAACTCCTTACAGGGGTTAAAGTAAGAAAATGTGAAAATATTTTGAACTGTATTGGCTGTCCCATTCTGCCCAAACATTCAGCGGCGGCTGCATCGAAAGGCAGCACTCCCTCGACCATCTGCCATCCGACGGATTTGGATCGAATCCACAAATTCTTTTGCAAGGCTTGAAGGGATGAGCTGGTTGTCGCATCTAAATGTTAGGTGGCGACAAACGGATTTAGTCGTTTAAAACGTCGCATGATGCAGGGTCAAATTGTCCATTGCGGACAGGAGTTAGATAATGAAAAAGCTGTTGTTTTCAAGTTGCATCGCGTTGGCGGTGAGCGGTGTTCAAGCAAATTTGGCATCGGCGCAGACTAGTGCGGCGTGCTGCTGCCATTCGACTATTGCTAGCGTAAGTTCTACCGATGCATCGCGACCGACTACGTCCTATCAGCGGTTCTCTTACGAACCTACGCCGATGAGCGCGGTGCAGCCCGTGCCGTTGGTCACAAGTGTTGTGGAGCCTCAACCGAACGTCGCCAGGATGGCTCCGGCTGTCCAATCCTATCGGCGATATTCGTATCAACCGACTCAAGCTGTTCGTTCAAGTGGATCGAATGCTCGAAAGGAACGATGGGAGTATTCGAAGGCTGATCCGCGGAGATATCGGTAGGAACTTAGCATTGGTCCGGATAGGGTTCGATCGAAGCGACATGCGTCTCGCAGCATTTAATACGCTGAAAGCCTGCATCTAATTGAGTGCAGGCTTTCGCCATGAATGAGTCATTCCTCATTAATTCGACTTTTAATATATTGGCGGATCAATCCAATGAGCTTATTGACGTGTCGCGTTCAATGCATACTAAAAAGCAAATCAGCATTACTATTGTTCGCTGGGTTTCTTGTAACTGGCGTTATTGGCTGTCAGGAGTCGGTACGTACAACCGGTTCACAGACTGCTGATGACCATAGTAGTCACGGCAACTCAACCATGCCGTCAGTGCAGATTGTCTTTGATACTACAAGTCAGGAACTCAAGGTTGGCGTTCCGATTTCGCTAGAATTCCATTTGGAAGAGAATGGCAAATCCATAACGGAACTCGTTCCTCTGCATGAGAAGCTCGCGCATCTCATTGTCATCCGGGAAGGTCTGGATCAATTCAGTCACCTGCATCCTAAGGTTGGAACCGATGGAGCGATGAACGTACTCGCTACGTTTCCAATGCCAGGAAACTACTTTCTATATGCGGACTTCCAACCTAAGAACCGAAGTGCATTGCTCGCGAAAGCACGCGTCACCGTTGCAGGCCCATCGTTCGCTGCAGCCCCGCTTCTTCCGAATGCGAAACCGGAAGTGATCGTTGAAGATCTCAAAACGCATGTCACGATCGACGCGATGCGAAACGAGTCAACGATAACATTTCAAATTCGCGATTCGACTGCCCAACCCGTGACGGATCTTCAAGCGTATTTGGGTGCAATGGGACATCTCGTGGTCGTCAGTGCAGACGGCCAAGAGTATGTCCATGCTCATCCGATTGAGGACGCCCCGGCCGCAAGCAAGGGTATTGTCGCGTTTGGAGCACATTTGAAAGCGCCGGGCATTTACAAGCTCTGGGGACAATTTCAACGCAGAAACGAAATCGTCACGATCCCGTTTGTGGTTGAGTACCGATCCAAGGAAAGCGACAATTCTCAGCCAGCGCATGCAGATCACTAGCTTCATCGACGGATCGTACCGGGCTATTCGAAACGTTGTTTGATCCGAAGAAACGGACGTTCAACGCAATGGAATGACAACACGGCGATGGTCGCGATCAAACCGAACATTCCCACAACATACAGCAAACTTTGCACTAGTGGGTTGGACGGAAGCAGTCCGAACCATGCGGTCAGCGGCATCAGAGTAACCAGCGGCAGTTGAACGACATACATGCCATAACTGTACTTGCCGAGGAAACGCAGAAACGGGCTCTCAAACGATTTGACCAACACGGATGTTTTTGAACTCAGCAGTACTATCGCCATTCCCGCAATCAAAAACATCGGACAGAGCGTGTTAGGAATGCCGAGGAGTCGTTTCTCCGTGAATGCGACAGCTAACAAAATTGGTAGCAATACAAGTGCAAGCACCACTGAAACATTTTTGACAGCAGTTTGCTTGACAGAGTCGTTGAGCAAGACAGCCAGCAATGCTCCCATGCAAAGTGCATCGGCGCGAAAAAGAGTTAGGACATCGACGGCGACATCGAAGTCGCTGTTGATCGCTGCCAAGGTTCGTGCGATTGCTACGACGACAATCGTTCCAACGCAAACTCCGATCAGCCGTTTCGAAGCGAGCATCAAAACTACCGCAGGCCAAACGAAATAAAAATGCTCTTCGACGGCCAGTGACCAGAAATGATCAAACGGACCAAAACACCATTCGTTCAACCACGACATGCGAAGGTTGGACGTGTAGGTCCAAAGATAGAATTGCTCGCTACGTGGTAGATCGAAGACGCTTGTCGCGACCACATTTGGAATGATCCACAAACCAACGATAAGACTGAGAAAGTACAGCGGAAATATTCTCAACGAGCGACGAGCGATAAAGTTACGAAAATAGTTTGGCTTTCCCTTGGATCGAAGCAAGATGCCGGTGATCAGAAACCCCGACAAAACGAAGAATAAATCGACCCCTCGTTCGCCGATTGGGGCGAATCGTCGAACCATTGCTATCGCTGGATGAATATTCGGATCGAGCTCTTTGCACAATCGGTAGAGCGTTACCGTCAAGATGGCAAGACCGCGAACGCCATCGAGCGCGAGGCAATGAGAATTGGGCGACCATGCAAGTTCAGGCTCTTGATTGTTTTCTGCGTAACTCAATGCCAACCTCGCAAGCGAAGTGCATTGGTGACCACAAAGAAGCTCGAAAGACTCATCGCGACGCCCGCCAAGATCGGGGACAAGCTGAGTCCAAGCCATGGTTGGAGCAAGCCCGTTGCGACTGGGATCAAGACGATATTGTAGCCAAATGCCCAAATCAGATTTTGCTTAATATTCGACATCACGGCTTTCGATAACCGGATGGCTCGCGGTATGTTTTGGATGTCCCCAGACATCGCAATCACGTCAGCGCTCTCAATCGCTAAGTCTGTCCCGGTTCCCATGGCGATGCCAACGTTTGCAACGGTCAGCGCGGGTGCGTCGTTCAGTCCATCGCCGACGAAGGCGACACGTTTGTTTTCTTGTTGAAGCTTTTGGATCACGGCTGCTTTGTCGTTCGGTTTGACTTCAGCAAATACCCGGGCCTCGTCGATGCCACATTGTTTCGCAATCGACTTGGCGGTGCGGATGTTATCACCAGAGATCAAAGCAACCTCGTAGTGCTGCGACTTCAGTTCAGCGAGGGCGTTCGGTGTCGAAGGCTTGAGCGGATCAGACACGATCATTAGAGCGGCAAGTTGTTGATTCACAGCGGCGAAGAAGAAGCCATGGCCTTGTTGCATCGCTTGCTCGATAGCATGTTTTGCATCTGCAATATCGATGGCGTTCTCGCTCATTAGCTTTTCCGAACCGACAAGAACTCGATCACCGTTTGTAAGCCTAGCCTTTACTCCCGCCCCTGGGATCGCTTCGAAGTCTATGAGTTCCAACGTGGTGTTCAGATTTCGTGATCCCGCTGCTTGAACAATAGCCGTAGCCAACGGATGTTCCGACCGGCGTTGAATAAGTGCCAATTGCGAGAGCAAACGGTCTTCTTCAAATGGCGCAAACGCCTGAAAGAACGATAATTCTGGTTTTCCAACCGTAAGCGTCCCTGTCTTGTCGAACGCAATCGTTGTGACTTCACTCAGGGACTGCACGGCTTCTGTCGATCGAAACAAAATCCCCAGCTGAGCGGCTTTGCCGGTCCCCACCATAACGCTTGTCGGTACAGCCAGTCCCATCGCACACGGGCAAGCGATAATCAGTACCGCCACCGCATGAACGAGTGCCTTGTCAATGGAGCCGCCGGGAAGAAACAACCAAGCCATTGCGGTTGCCAATGCGATCATCAAAACGACTGGAACAAAGTAGGCAACGACTTGATCGGCGATTCCTTGAATGCGTGGCTTGGTCGCTTGTGCTGACTCGACAAACGCGACGATCTTAGCCAGAGTCGTGTTTGCACCGACGGCGGTCGCGCGAAACTGAATACTTCCATTGCCGTTGATCGTTCCTGCAACTACCGTATCGCCTGGTGCTTTGGCGACGGGCACAGGTTCGCCCGTCAACATGCTTTCGTCGATGTACGTGCTCCCACTTTCGACAATGCCATCCACAGCGATCGCGCCTCCAGGACGTACTTCGATAAGTTCATCGAGCATCACATCGTCGACGGATATCGATTGGGATTTGCCATCGCGAACGACAGTCGCGGTCTTGGGAACCAGGTTCAAGAGAAACTTCATCGCATCGGACGCTTGATGCCGGGAACGAGTTTCGAGATATTTACCTAGCAACACCAGCGTGATGACAACAGCCGAGGCTTCGAAGTAAACATGTCGCGATTCAGCGGGCAGCCACGCTGGCCAAACTGTCGCCACTACGCTGTACGAGAACGCGGCCGTCGTGCCCAATAGAATCAGTGCGTTCATGTCCGGTGCGGTAGAGAATAGACTCTTGAGGCCTAATCGAAGAAACTTCGATCCGAACCAAAATTGCACAGGTGCGGCAAATGCCAGCATGATCCAGTTCCATGATTCCATAGGAAGCCAAGCCATCATGGCAGACATGATATCGTGCGATAACATCGGAACCATCGCGATGAGGAACAGAGGTATCGTGAATGATGCGGCACCGACGAACTTCCACCAAAGTACGTTTGTCTCAAGTTCTCGACGATCGGCTTGCATTTCTAAGCTGTGGGAACCGGACGCTAACGCATTGCCGCCGATTTCGATCGGCTCGTACCCAAGTTTGCGAATCGCATCTTGGATGGCTGTGAGATCATTCGGACTTGCGTCATGGTCCAACTGCACCCGAGCTCGTTCAGTCGCGAGATTGACGCTGGCTTCGACGACGGTCGGGATTTTCCGCAATCCATTCTCCACGCGACGAACGCAGGCCGCGCAAGTCATCCCGCCAACGCCAACTTCGATTGGCTGTATCGCATTTTCCATGTTGTTCATTGCTCCGGAAACCGAGAATAATATCTGGCAGCTAATCGTTTAACGATGCTTCGTAGCCGGCTTCTTTCACCGCTTCGACAACCTGCAGCGCTATCGGCGTTCCGGACACGATCGCTGTCCCCGCCGACAAATCGACTATCACTTCAGTAACCGCTGGAACTTGTCGAATCGCCTCTTCCACCGCCGACTTGCAGTGCCCGCAGGTCATGCCAGTGACTCTAAAAATGTGTTGGGTGCTTTGATTTGTCATTCGAGTTTCTCCTTTTGTGAATTCGAGTCGAGTTATCTGGTTTACGAATTACGAGGCTCTAGCGGTAGGTTTTTACAACAGAAAGTATGCGTACCGTTCATCCTCAACGATAGCTTCGTAGGGAACAATGACAACGCACAATGGCTCAAAACCTATTTGCTTAGCCGCAGCCCAAAACTCGTCGATAAAGTACGCCACCATCATTGTCATACCCCACGAGTATCCCCAAGTCCGCCCCCGCGTGGATCGTTTTATTGTTGCATAGCGAATCTGAACGAAAGCCAACCCACCATCGACTAGCGAGTCGAGAGCAATCTCGAGCACCCGAAGACCATATTCCTTAGATGGAAGCAACTCATAAACGTAGGTACACAGAAAGATGTCAAACCTACCTTGCAGTTCATTAGGTAGTGACGGCGAACTTAAGCATATTTCCAATGGTTGAAAGTTTTGGAAATCAATGGAGTTCATCTGGCGCGAGCACTCATTCAAGCTAGCATTCGAAACGTCAGCGCCAAGGTATGTGCTCGCTATGCTCGCAAATGAAACCGCGTTCGCACCTCCACCACATCCCCACTCCAGAATTCTTGAGCCGCGAGGCGGGCTCTGGAACGGGCTCATTTTGGACATGTAATCAAAAAGTGATCGATGAAAATTGCCGATTTTCGCCCATCGCTCCTCGTCTTTGAAAATCCCTGTTCCTCTCCAATGCGAATTCACGTGAAAATCTGGCCGTTGTTCGCCTTTCCAGTATGCATCGGCGTCAAACATCAAATGCCAATCGCTATGTTTGTAACCAATCAACGACAACGTGCGATCAACGGCGGGGCGGATGGACTTTAACATTTTGCGAATTTTGACCATTGAGCTAGCTGGGTAGGAAGGTTCGGGAAAATGCGCCTCCCGTCGCGATAGATGCCGATAAGTAACTGAACCTTCAGTTTTCGGACGAAAATTCTGAGGATGCGTCGATTCTCTTGTCTTCTTGAAAACTGATGTCTTGAGTTGCACGAACATGGGGTGGATTGCCGGAATTCCTACGATCCATTGAGACTTTCACCCGCCGTGGCTAAAATTTTCCGCCGCCGTGAAGGAAACGGCGTCCAGCAGCATCCAACTTGTGTCGACCCCAAAAAACTCGTATTCAAAGTACATTATGTTCCGAACGACGCTCCATTCTGTTTTGCTGCTGGCGGTTGCCTACAGCCAAATTCTGGGTGGGGTTTCGTGTTGCTGCCTGGGCCGATCGCTTCTCGAGAGCATCGGCGGAACGCCATATGCTGTTGCGACGGATGTTGCGCCATCGAAATCGGTTGCCACACAACAGGCCCCATGTCCCAAATGCGCTGCGCGTCCGACCGGAAAAACGGATAAGGCTGTACGGTCAGCGACGAAAACGTCGCGGCCTTTGCATCTGGGTACCTGTCAGGGTGGCCAATGCAATTGCAGCAAACTTGTTTTAAATGCAAGCGAGCCACCAGAGTCAGTTTCGGTACCGGCTAAGACCATCGCCTGGGCATCTGTTGCGGTTGTATCGCATAAACCTGTCGCGATTTCCTTATCGAACTTTGGCAAGTTTGAAGTACCCATTCGCTTTGGTGGACGTTCGTGGCAGTCGATTGCCTGTGTTTGGAAGAATTGAGGGTTTCAGCGAACATTTGTTTTATGTTTGTTGAAAGCGTTGCGACTCTGCTGTTGGCTAGCAACGAAAAGCTCTCAGTTATTTCAAAGTCATAGGTGTATCATGTTTGCGAGAATTGCTTTGTTGGGTTTTGTTGCGTTAGCTTCTTTCAGTTTCGAATCGAAGGGTGGCGTTCATGCTGCGAACGAATCTTCTTTATCGGATAAGGGTCAGCCAATCTGTTGCATGAAAAATGCTTACTGCTGCCTCGATAACCGATCCTGCTGCCGCCGTTAGTCGCTAGCGGTGTAACCGAAAGTCAGCCTGTTTGGAGTTGAGATCACTTCGAGCAGGTATCACTTTTTCGCAAATAGGAGTGAAGAATGCAGCAATCAGAGTCATCTAACCCACTGAAGTCGACGCCGCACGCAGCATCGATAGAAAATGTTTCGATTGACGAACTGAGGAAGTGGGTCAGCAATGCAGCGAACGGAAACCGAGAGTTCCAGAAACGAGTTTACGAACTTCTGGCTTCGAGGATTTATCGAGTGGTCCGCAAGATTGTAGGAGACAGCAATGCAGACGACGTGATGCAAGATTTTGTCATCCAGTTGTTTGCGAAGCTCAGTCAGTTCCGATTCGAATCGTCGTTAGTGACTTGGGCCCATCGAATGGCCGTCAATCAGAGTTTGCAGTACTTGAGGAAAACTAACCGTGAGGAGCAGCGAACACGCAAAGTCGCGCTGGCATCGGAAATGGTCGACGATCCAAGCTATCAAAATCAAGCTGACGATGCAGAGGTTTTGCAACTCGCCATGGAGCAAATCTCCGGCGAGCAGCGAGCAATTTTGCATATGAAAGAAGTGGAAGGGTTGGGTTACGAGGCAATTGCAAGTGTGCTTGGTATTCCTGAAGGCACGGTGGGTTCAAGATTGAATAAAGCAAGAAAGGAACTTAGGACTTCGCTGATCCAATTGGGTTGGGAGGCATAATGATGAACTGCGATTGGGTTGAAGAACAGCTATCGGCTTACATTGACAATGAACTGGGGGCGCAAGAGCGACTCAAATTTGAGTCACATTGCGATCAGTGCGATTCATGCCGTGGAATTGTTGCTGAGTATCAAGCGATCGGTACTCTTATGCGGAAGTCGGAGGCACGCGTCGATACGAATTCCCTTTGGGAGCGAGTTGAGCATCGATTGGACGTCAATCGTGTCATCTCGATTTCGACGAAGTCGCAGCCCAAAAACTGGGTCTACGCAATACTTGCGTCAGCCGCATCAGTTGCACTCATTTGGTTTGTTGCCAGGAATCCAATATCCAATCACTTTGATGGCGATGCTTCCCATGAACATGCAGCGCTTGCCGTTGATTTTCAAGAAATCATCCGTGCGGCTAAGTCTGAGCCCAAGGCCGCAATCGCAAAGCTGGTGTCAAAGTACCAAGGCAAGGAGCTTGATGCAAAAGCCACGGCAAGCTACCTCGGCTATGAACCGGCGATTTTCAAGAGCGTCCCCAAAGGTTTCACGCGGGTATCAACGCATGTACTCAATATGCCGTGCTGCAAATGCTCGGCGTCGATCTGTGAACGTAACGACGGTACGTCGCTGATCGTTTTCGAGCACAAAGACGAACAACCTGTTTGGTTCGGTGAATTGCCATCCATCGAAACACAATGTAGCGGTAAGTCTTGCAAGATTATTGAAGCCGCAGGCCAGCTCGCTGTGAGTTGGAAGAATGACGATCGTCAATTAACGATGATCGGTGCAAATGATATTGACGAAGTCAACCAATGGGTTGCTTCGATGAAGTTGTAACTGGTTTCCCCTTTTTTATTACTAAGAGGTCAAAATGATTCGTAGATTTACTAGG
>JBEBHM010000062.1:0-18940 GCA_040080875.1 Pirellula sp. | reverse complement strand
GGGACATTCATTTGGTATACTGACTCCTAGTGAAAGCGTCCGGAACTAAGTACAGGGGACTTGCACCCCACAGGATCACGCCCATGTTGGGCGTACTGGCATTGCGGCATCCTTCAACACATGGGGCCTCGCGATGGAGGCGATTGGATTGATGCCACCGCAAAGCAGTTCAACGCCGGCCATCGATTCAGGCAAGTCCGCCGAGTGCTTGCAAGCTGGATATTTTGTTCGAAGGATGCTTGAGCTACGGCTTCGTCCGCGTGACATCTTGACTCGCCAGGCGTTTGAAAATGCGGCGACCACCATTGCCGCCGCGGGTGGATCGACGAATGCGGTGCTTCATTTGATTGCACTCGCACGGGAAGCCAAAGTCGAGTTGACGCTGCGCGATCTGCAGTCGATTTTTCGTCGAACGCCCGTTTATTGCAATTTCGCTCCACGAGGCAGACACACGATGGTCGATCTGCATCGCATCGGTGGCACCTCTGTATTGCTCAAGCATTTGATTCGCGTCGGGCTCCTCGATGGCAACCAAGTAACGATGACCGGCAGAACTCTTGCTGAAAACGTACGCGAGGCGAGTAGCCCCCCGTCAGGCCACACACTCATTGCGCCGATGTCGTCACCCTTCAAACCGTTCGCGGACATGCAAATCTGTTTCGGCAATCTCGCTCCTGACGGAATGGTGTTCAAGGTAAGTAGCTTGACCGAACCTTACTTCCGTGGTCCTGCGATTTGCTTCACCGGTGGCAAGCAAGTCGTCGACGCCGTGAACGAACGTAGAATCCGCCCTGGCAATGTAGTCGTTATCCGCGAGCTCGGACCCGTCGCATGCGGCATGCCAGAAATCGTGTTGGCGACATCCGCGCTCAGCATCCCCGACTTGGTCGGCACGGTCGCAGTCGTTTCTGATACCCGGATCTCCGGAATTTCTCATGGAGCGATTGGCGTTCATTGCAGTCCTGAAGCAGTGCTCGGTGGTCCCATTGCTTTAGTCGAAGACAACGACGAAATCAGTTTCGATCTATTGAAAGGGGAGGTCTCGTTGCATGTGAGCGATGACGAACTGGCAGTTCGGCGATCTAATTGGAAACGGCAATCGCTACGTTATGCACGCGGATATTTAGCCGACTTCGCGGCCAACGTCACTCAAGCACCCGATGGATGCGTCAGCCTATCGACATTGGATCGCGAATGATCTACGTAGCAGCGGATCTCCGAGACGCTGGTATTCGATACTGACGAGAACTCGCTCATTGTCTGGGCGTCGGTGATAACTGCCGATGGGCCCCCTCGTAAAGCGTTCCTATTCGCCTTCAAACAGGTCTCGCAAATCCAACATGGCGGTGGGAGCAATCAAAGGACTCAAGGTGTTGGGAGAAACTGCGCGAACGTGAGACTGATGGTCACTGCCGTCTGGATTGCGAAGCACGTAAACGATTTTGGACTGACGGTCGACGATCCAATACTCGGGAATGCCAACTTCGGCATACATTTTCCGTTTGATTTCGAGATCTTTCTCCAGCGACGAATCGGCAATTTCAATGGCTAGTTGAACATCCGACGAAAGAGGATGATGTTGACGGTAGCGAGCTTTTCGAACCCAAAAGACATCGGGTTCAGGTCTGCTGTCTAATTCTGGAAGGTCCATTCCCGTTTGCATCTAGCGATAATTGACGTGTTAGGGCACCAAACCTGTTGCGTTCCTCGGGCTCAAGGCCCGCGAACGCTGGGCACAAGGCCCTCGAACGCTGGGCGCTCGTCACGCAACAAATCCGTCCGTTACGCTTATGGACGATTGTCCGCGTATCCATGAATTCGGTTAAGTCTTTGACTGAGTTCCATTCGATCCGCACGCGCTGACCCGGTCGAGAACGATTGCCGACGTGGTAGAATTTATGTCGATGCGATTTTCTTAGGGAAGCCAGGCCGGGATAGCTTCGTCAAGAAAATCGCGGGCTAACGACAATTCTAGGCACCTATATCGGCGATCGCGTGACGATGGACGAGTTATTCGAAACGGCCTTGCGACAAAAGGGCCAAGGGGATTTGGAACAGGCCATCGATACACTACGGCGGCTGTTGTTCCAACGACCAAGTCATGTGATGGGAGCTAATGCGCTCGCTGAGTTGCTTCTTGAAACCAATCAAACTTCGGAAGCGAAGAACGGATTTGCACACGTCCTGCAGCTCGACCCTAACCATCTGAATGCAGCATTACAACTCGGTTTTTTGTGCATCCAAGAAAAGAAGCCAGCGGAGGCGGCATATGCATTCCATCAGGCCGTAAGAATTGATCCGTGTTCCGAAGTGGCCCGTCGATATTACGGCATCGTCCTGAACGATTTGGGTGACTTTAAGCGAGCTGTCGATGCATTGCGTCGGGCTGTTGAATTGGACCCAAGCATTCCCGACAGTCATCTTGCGCTAGGGGTTGCGTTCAAGCAGCTGAAACAATTCGAAGAGTCCGCAAGCTGTTACCAAAAAGCGATCGAGCTGAATCCGACTTCGGAAATGGCCTACACGAACTTGGGTAACGTATTCGAGGAGTTGGAACAATTCGACGAGGCGGTTCAGGTGCATGAAAAAGCCGCGAGCCTTTCGCCGAACAATGCGATCGTCCTTTGCAACTACGGCCAAGTCCTGAGAAACGTCGGAAGGTTACATGAGTCGCTTGCGGTTTACGATCGGGCAATTCATGTCGATCCCGGATGTGCTCGCGCCCAATTCAATCGTTCTCATGTGCTCTTTTTACTTGGGGACTTTGAACGTGGATTTGAAACGTATGAGTGGCGTTGGAAGTATTATCCAATTCGAGATTTTGGTTGTCCGGAGTGGGACGGTTCGTCCCTTCAAGGTAAATCGATCCTCCTTTACGCGGAGCAGGGGCTTGGCGACACGATCCAATTTATACGCTATGTAAGCTCGACACGGCAACGCGCATCTCGCCGACTCATCGTTGAGTGTCAGCCAGCGTTGGTACCGCTTCTTTCCTGCTTTGAAGGGATCGATGAAATCGTCGCGAGAGGAAGCCGATTACCGGAATTCGATGTGCAAGCTCCTTTGATGAGCTTGCCCCGCATTTTGAAGCTGCAACCGCACCTTTATTCTCCTTGCGTTCCATATCTCCATCCGAAGCCCAATCTTGTCGAGCAATGGCGCAGCAAGCTTGCCCAGCGATCGGGATTCAATATTGGGATATGCTGGCAGGGAAGCGCAACTCATATGAGAGACCGAATCCGATCGGTTCCATTGAGCCTGTTTTCACATCTAGCGAATTTGCCGGGTGTCAATCTGATCAGTTTACAAAAAGGGGCAGGAACCGATCAGATCCGGCAAAACGATTTTCCTGTGATTGACTTCGCAGATTCACTCGACGAAGCCAACGGTCCGTTCATGGACACGTCTGCTTTGATTGCCAGTCTTGATCTTGTGATTTCGATCGATTCGGCGATCGCTCACATGTCGGGCGCGTTGGGCGTGAAGACCTGGATTGTACTCAGCACGCAGCCGGATTGGAGATGGACGCAGTACGGGACAAAGTCGCCATGGTACCCGACAGTCCGCCTATTTCGGCAAGAACAAAGGAATGATTGGGAATCGGTGTTTCGTTCGATGCGGGATACTTGGACGATGAGTCCCGCTTCGTAAAGTTGTGGCGACGGGTCGGGCTTGTCCCGGGGGGTCGCAACAGGTTTGGCGTCCTAAGACGCTTGGCGTGCTAGGGCACCAAGCCTCTTGCGTTCCTCGGGCACGAGGCCCTCGAACGCTCTGGGCACAAGGCCTCGAACGCATTGGGCACTTGCCCCCTTTTTTCTCAGCGCAGCTTGACGTTGCGTGTCCAAAAATCGGTTGCCTCGCGCAATAGGGACCGATTGGGGCGTACGAACACCACTTCGGCAGTGCCGGCCATATATTCGGTTAAGTCTTTCACTGAGTCTAAATGGATCCGAACGCGGTAGCCTGCCTTATCACCTGTCATTTCCTCTAGCCCGTTCTCTTTCATCGGCTCCGATGTCTGCTTGGACAACGTGACGTCGGCGACGCGTCCAATCCATAGTTGTGTGGGCGATTGAATGATACGTATGCGAGCTTCGGTGCCAACATCGATTCCTATCTTTTCGTCTTCGGTCAGTCGACATTCGATTTGAGGCGAGTGCTCCTGAACCATCCAGCCGATCAGCGTGCCTCGATCCAAGTGCCTGCCAATCGAAGTCTTGTCGGTCCAGGTGCTCGATAACATTTCGTTGGATTCATCCAATTCGAGCGCTCGATCGGACGGGTTTTCCGGCGATTGGGCCGGCGCAGCGATTGCAGGTATAAAGAAACCCGTGCGGTCGGATACAATCCGCAGCCTTGATAGTTCTCCGAACCGCTGGTCAAGCTGCCTGTCCAGGACCGTTAGCTGAGCGCGTATCCAAGGTTCGATCTCGGATGCGCTCGGCTCAAAATATTCCTTGCGCTGCATGGTCTTTAACTGCGATTCGAGACGCAATCGCTTTACCTCGAGTTCCATGATGGATCGCTCGAGCCGTTCGTTGCGCTGTTGAATCAATACGCTTTCAGGGTTTGCGACGACAGGCTGGGCGGTTTGAATGTTGGATACGATCCGACCAGAAGCCGTCGCGTATAGCGCAACCGAATCGCCCACGTGAAACTCGCCGGTAGTTCGCACGCGATTTGGTAAAGGCATGTTGATCGCCCAAGCGATCAGGAGACAGACGGCCGACCAACCGAGCCACATGACTCTGCTGCCGAGTTGCCGCCGGTTGAGAGATTGTTTTGTCCAACTCGCCACGCTAAGAATGAGTGAGCTCGTCATCGAAATACAGATAAGTCCGATTCCAATTCCCGTGAGCTGCCACTGACTGAAAACGAAGTAGACGAGACTTACGATACCGCACGTCACGAGAATTCGATTCAAGGTCGATGCCACAAAATAAATCGACAAAAACAGCGCTACGGTCGAGGACTCCTTGGTACTCGTTCTGTCCAATGCAGCATCCAACGTCCGAAAGGACCGCTCTCGAAGGTTCTGCATGTTCAAAAGATCGCACAAGACGAAATAACCGTCGTATTTTAAAAGCGGGTTGGCATTGAACAGAACCGCCGTGACACTACAAACCAACATGGTCTGAAACGCTACATCATGCATCCATCCGGGATGTGTAAAGCACCAAATCCATGCCGATACACATGCTACCACGGCTTCTGAATAGACCCCTGCCAGCGCCACTTGCATGCGGGTGTAGCGATTGCCCACTCGCCATGCGTCGGTGATGTCAACATACGGACAGAGCATACCGTAGGACATCATCAGCCCGACGTCTCTGCAGGCAGCGCCACTTCGTTTGCAGACGATCGCATGTCCCAGTTCATGTACGAAACGGGTCAAGACGAATACGACTCCATAACCGATCAACAGTCCAGGGGATCGCAAAGAGTCCATCTCAGGAAGCTCATTCAAGAGCTGATCGATTCGGATAACGACCAGCCCGAGGGAGACAACGAAAGCGCTTATCCAAAACGCAACGGCCTGCGACGAATAGAGCCAATCGAACCAAGGCTGAATGCGCTTGAGAATTGGATCGGGTGAACCGAGCGACCATTGAATCTGGGTGACACACTGAATCATGCGTGCAATTCGCCTCGCAAATTCAGCGCACCCTTTAGCAAGACTGCTTGGATCGCGAAGGGTTGCGATGCTCTGCTTGGGTTGCTGGAACTCGAAACCTAAACACTGCTCAGGGCTACCTGAATCCGCGAATACGACTGGTCGCATCAGGCCGGTCGCAAGGCAACGATTGGTTATTTCCAAAACTTGACTGGTTGAGATACTCCGTGGCGCAAAGACCTGTGTGAATCGATGGGCGATTTGCTCTGCAGTGCTCACTCCATCAAGCCATTGCAGCAATTGGTATTCGTGTTCCCCACATCGAAACAGTCGCCGCGACATGGGATCCTCGGCTATCCATGTCTGTTGATCGCTATCGCTGGTCGCATCACTTTTCCAGACAATATCTCGGCGCAATCGGTATGCGATGGGGTTTGATTCGGGTCGACCGGAATTACGATTCAGACTCGTCATAGCGGCTTAGCAATTTGCATGCGGACGCTCATTCCTGGCAACAAGACCCAATGCCCGCTACTCTTTTGATTTTGTATTACGGCCCGGACTCTAATCTTCCCGCTAGAGCTGACGTCGGGATCGTACGAATCGATCTTCCCTGCGAATTGTGACTCGAGCGATCCGCGAGTCGACAGGACCTTGACTCTTTGATCAATGATTTTGGCTGGGTCGATGAGATCGATGTCGACTAAACAATCCACTCGCAGTTGATCCAGTCGAATCAACTTGAGAATGGTCGTACCCGCCCCAACCCATTCTCCTGGACGATGTTCAATGCGAGTGACCGTACCGGTAATTGGCGACCTAAGCATGAGCCGATCGAGCTTCTGTTGGCTCAGAAACAAACTTGCTTGAGCAAGTTTTGACTTCAGTTCCTTCTGCTGTTTGTTTGCCTTGGCTTGCGTCAATCGCACTTTGGCTTGTGTCAAGGTAAGTTGCTTTTGTCGCAATTCAGACTCCCCAGTGGAACCCTTCGCCGTGGTGACCTCGAACACTTCCACTTGCAATTGCGACTCCTCGACGATTGCCTCAGCCAATCGAATTTCACTTTCGTCGATCGCTTCTGAACTTGCGACTTGCGCTTGCAGACCTGCCACTCCCTTTTCCAGTTCGGCTACTTTGACTTCCAATTTGCCGAGCAGTTGATTTGCATTCACCGTGTCGTTCTCGTCGACTTGGATCGAGGCGATCACACCTGATTCTTGCGCGGGGATATCAACACTCTCGAGAGCAAAGACTGGACACTTGTCGAATTGGAGCCAGCCGCTTGAGGCAGAAGAGGATTCAGTTGTTGTGGACGATGGTCCTGGTGCATTGCGAGCAGAGGCTGGAAAGCTAGGCGCAACGGAGTTTTTTTGTCGAATCGCGTTGTCTTGAGCAGTCAAATGAGCCACGCCAGCCAGAACAGAGCAAAGCGAAAGGATCGCGAGAACGAGGCTGGCTTGAGAGTTGATTTTCATGATATCGAGCTTGTGTTTAGATCCACATTTTTATTTGAGCCCAGGTTTTTCGCACAAAGTCTTTACTGAGCGCCCAAATGAGAGGCCCACGACCGCTTGGGATTGAAACGCGAGCGGATGCACCGGACGTGATTTCAGTCGTGGGCAGGTTTGTGCGGTCGACATCGAATCGCATGCGAATGACACTCGCACTAGCATTCGATGTACTTGAACTGTTGCGATCGAAAGCCCCCGCTCGATCGACTCGGCCAGCCTCGGATCGGTATTTGAGGGGAATTGCATATTGAGGTGCAGCGCTAAGAGTGGCCACGGGGGATTCAGTCTGTGTTTGCATCGCAACCCGAAACTCTTGGCCATCCTGCTCTGGCAACGCGGCCTCAAGCATCCAGTCCGAGTCGGCATCATGGAGCGATAGCAACCACTGGCCAACACGAAGAGGTCGGTCTCTCAAGTTTTCTTTGATGTTCCATGTCGCGACAATCCCATCGATGCCCGCAACAATGAGAAGTGATTCCATTTGCAGCTTGAGCCCATCGAGCATTTGTTGCTCGATCCGTTGAGTTCCCTCGATCGCCTCGCGTTCTCCCTCCAATTCGTCACGTTGCATGGGACTGAGGGTTTTCTCGCGCAAAAGTCTCGCTTCGATATCCTTTAAGCGTTGAGCATTCCGAAGATGCTGGGCAATGGTTTGATCGTATTCCGACGTTAGGGATGCGGAGTTGAGTCGCAGCAGAGGTTCGCCCGTCTTGACACTTTGACCGTGATGGACCAAAACCTCTTCGACCAAACAATCCACGGGCGCATAGACGTGTTGTTGAACGGTTGGTACCAACACAGCCGTTGCATGCAGCCGAATAGGTACCGGAATCAAAGCCAAAATTGTCAGGGCCGCAAGTCCACCGAGCCATTGTAGGCTTCGAGTCCAATTGGCCGGATTGAGCCATGTCCTCAATCCCGAAGGCTGATTATGGCTCACGGCCATCGCCTGCTTCCACCACGGAACTCGCAAAGCGGACATACCCAATCTCGCGATCAGATTGCATTGTTCTCGGCAGTTGGCAGGTGGCTTGTCGAAACCGGACCACGTCAAGAGTATGGCCACATCGTGCTGAGGTTGGCTGCTGGTCAACGACGACTTCGACATGAGCGGTTTAAGCCATGCAAACTCCGTCACAGCAAATGTATTGACCCAAATCGAAAGCTCCGAGTCTCGTTGTTCTGCAGTACCCAATAGATTCGCGATGGACCGAACCGAATTGGCAGGGAGGTTTGTTTGAATCCATGGCGCAGTCCGTTCAATCTGAGAGATTCCATCGGCACGTCGATCCACTTGCACCAACCCGGCGGCGGCTTCGACTTGCCATCCTCGAAAGCGGCTGCTTCGACGGAGCAAGACCGCGTGTTCGGATTTGGCATGCTCGCGGAGCGTGTTCATCAATCGCGCGAGCCCGACACGCAGGTCGGGTTGTTCGGCCAAGTCGAACATCGTCCGCTCGGCAATCTTCAAACACATTCGATCCCGTTCAAAAATGCGGAGGCGATGCGAACGGTAGTAATCGCTTAACAGATCTGCCATCTGAGCCACAAACCGCAGGTAGCCTCGTTGGCTTGACGGACCACCGCTCGGCGCTTGGACCACCTGTAACCAGTAGGTTGCTTGTTCTTTGGGGACCGTTAACGGAGCCAAAATCAGCAAGTCCGAGGTCGGATTGGTGGGCCTGTCTCGACTGAGAGAAACGTGGTTGGGAGGAATCAAAATGGGTTGCCGTTCAGCAGCAACCGCATTCAAGATCAAGGTATGAGCCGGCGAAGGACGAGTGAGTTTCTGCTTTGTTTCATCGATCGCGTCGGTCGTTGTGTCGGTTGCTTCGAGGGCTTCGATGTTGGCTTGCAACAGATCGAGTTGGTCGAAAGTTGACTGAACTGCACTGTTCCCTGCACAATTGCCTATGGACGAAATTGCTTCATGCAAGCCGAATGCCTGGGCGGACGATGGGTTGCCAGCGATCAAAGAGTCTGGCAAATCAACATGTCCGACAAGTAGCCAAGATTCGTCTTGCAGGCGTTCCCAAAGGCCGACGCCCTTCGCCCCCATGGCTTGCAGGATTTTTGAGAGCGAGGCTGCAACGAATTCCGTCGGCTCAATCGGAGAATTGGCGAGCAGCGTAATCGAGTCCACAATGGCCCGAATCTGATCCTTGGTCTGCTGAACGAGTGCGTTGTCCAACGGAAGGGGACTACGACGATCCACAAACGCTTCGCCTGGAGCGATTTTCTCGGCACCGACCGGCAAACCCGCTGAAAGAGAAATGGGCGCAAAGTGATCGCGCAGATTCCCAAGCGCCGTCGCCAATGTGACATGCTGGTTTGGATTATCGGTTTCGGAACGAGTCGGCTCAGGCATAGCTCTGCGTGGTTATCAGATCTATGCCGTCAAAGCAAGATGAACCAATGAGCGAACCCAAACACCGATTGCTAGCGTTGGAACGTCGCAGCGTATCTCCGAGACGCTGGATACTAGCGACCGATATAAAGCGAAATTCCGCTTCCGCCGCCATAGGAACCACCTCGGGGAAACGCTCCTCCGCCGTACGAGCCGCCAATGGGAAATGAACCCATTCCATATCCGCCCCACGTCTGCCGCACGCCGCTGCTTGGATAGCTGCCGTAGTAGCTTGAGTAACCGCGATTGTAGCTCGGAACCACAACGATCGGTCGATACGCTGGAACGTAGCCGTAGACCGGTATGCCAACGTGGGGAGAGCAACGGTATTGATTGTGATGATGGACTGAACCACCGTGATATCCATATTGCGCTGACGCAATGTTGGAGTAGCCCAAACATGCCAAGGTTGCTACTGCCGCAAGACCTACGTTTCGAATCGATCGAATACTCATGATACTTTACCCCTCTTCAAAACCCCCCAAACCAGTGTGGGCAGCAACGCAATATGCGCCACACGAATTACCTTCCAAAGCGTGCAGATAACAAGTAGTACAAATCTCATGCCAAACCTTTGAACATTTTGAAAACGGACTGAAACTGACCATGAAGCTGCGGATCTTCGTAAGCACGCATGTCACGCGCATATGAATCCGGCGGGCTCACATTGAGGGCGCAAGCGTATCAATCTTGGAATCCGGCCAACGTGGCACATCCAAAGGCGAGCGTTCGCCGGCTGACAAACGGCGTTGAAACAAAGTAGAATGGAGGCTGACTGTCCGGACAGTAACTCTCAGGTGATGGCAAATGATCAATCCAACCTATGATGTGTAAGACCATCTTGCGGCTTGCGATTCTGGTTGTGTGCAACCTTGGAAGCAATTGTTTCCTGTGCGAATTCCTCCAAGCCCAGCGCGACGTTCGTTTCAATCGCGACGTCCTTCCGGTGATTGCCGATCACTGTTTTCCATGCCATGGCGTTGATGCTGGCTCGCGGCAAGCCGATCTTCGATTGGATCGACGCGAGGTCGCAACGTCCGTATTGCCATCGGGTGCTACCGCGATTGCTGCGGGAAATCTTGCCAAAAGCGCTATGTGGATGCGAGTCAATTCCGAAGATCCGGCCCAGCGTATGCCGCCGATGGACGCAGGCAAACAGCTTGCACCATCGCAACTAGACATCTTGAGACGATGGATCGAACAAGGCGCAGAATACGAACCGCATTGGGCGTTCATTGCTCCGCAACGTGTTGAGCCACCGACTATCTCGGATGCCAAACATCCCATCGATCGATTCATTCGCGGACAGCTTCAGTCGCTCTCGTTGAAACCCTCCTCGCAGGCAAATCGGGAGACCCTCATTCGACGCCTTACCCTCGACCTGACTGGCCTGCTTCCAACGACTCTTGAGGTCGACGCCTTCGTGAGCGACGTCCGGCCTGATGCATACGATCGAGTTGTTCGGCGACTCCTGGATTCCGAGCATTTCGGTGAGCGATGGGCACGCTGGTGGTTGGATCTTGCTCACTACGGTGACAGCGATGGGTATCTGCAGGATTTCTTGCGCCCCGTCGCGTGGCGATATCGGCAGTGGGTGGTCGAAGCGATGAATCGAGACATGCCTTTTGATCAGTTCACGCTCGAACAAATCGCAGGAGATTTGATCCCAAACGCAACCGTTTCGCAGCGCATGGCAACCGGTTTTTTTAGGAATACGCTGAGCAATCGCGAAGGCGGTGCGGAGTTGGAGGAATACCGCGTCCAGCAAGTGCTCGATCGCACAGCCACTTTGGGAACCACTTGGCTGGGTCTTACCATCGGATGTGCCCAATGCCACGATCACAAGTTCGATCCTGTTTTGCAGCGAGATTTCTATCAGTTCTACGCATTCTTTAACAACGCAGACGAAGCGAATTTGGACGCCCCGTTGCCCGGAGAGCTCCTCAACTACCAATCGAGCAAGAAAGAATTGGATCGCAAGCGAGACGAGTTGCTTGCCCCGATTCGCGAAGCGTTGGATCAGCTGCAAGCCGAGTGGGAGGCCAAGATTTTATACACCGAGTCACATCCTAACGAAGACTTTGCTTGGGATCGAACCCTGGAGCTTCTTGGTTTGCAATGGGGACAAAGCCTAGGTGAGGGGCAACTCGAGGGATTGAACATTATCAAGACGCCAGTGGATCAGCGGACGCCTGATCAGCGCGATCGATTGCTCGACTATTTTTTGAAGGCGCCACCTGCAGAATACAACGACAAATTCAATTCTTTGAAGCTTAGTGATCTCCGGGCCAAATTGGATGCTTTAGCGAAGTCGCTCCCGGCCATTACGCGTGCGCCTGGCATGGTCCAATCCGCGAGGCATCGGCAGACGTTTGTCCATATCCGTGGCGATTTTCGACGACCGGGCGATGAAGTGCAGCCGGCCACTCCCAATTTCTTACCGCCTATGTCTACTTCCATGGCACCAGACCGAATGCAACTTGCACGCTGGGTGGTAGCAAACGAGAATCCGTTGACGGCTCGAGTGGTCGTCAATCGCTTATGGCAAGAGCTTTTTGGACGCGGCATCGTGGCTACCTCGGATAACTTCGGCGTGCGAGGCGATCGTCCATCGCATCCAGAGTTGCTCGATTGGCTCGCGCTGGAGTTTCAACAAAATGGATGGAGCATCAAATCCATTTTACGTACGATCGTTGCTTCGCATGCTTATCGACAATCGTCTGCCATACGTCCGGAGCTTGCCGAGCGAGATCCGCTAAACAGATGGATTGCTCGTCAATCGCGATTAAGGCTTTCGGCCGAATCGATTCGCGACTGCGCGCTGGATTCTAGCGGGCTCTTGACTCGACACCTCGGCGGCCCAAGTGCCAGACCCCCTCAACCAGAGAGCGTCTCCAAAGAGGGTTACAAGAATGTATGGGAAACAAGCCGCGGTGCCGATCGATATCGTCGCGGGCTTTACACGTTTCTGCAGCGAACAAGCCCCTATGCACAGCTGGTCACTTTTGATTTCCCAGATGCAAGCCGCAGTTGCACACGCCGAGAACGCTCCAACACGCCTATCCAAGCCCTCCATTTGCTTAACGATACCGTGTTTATGGAGGCCGCGGCAGCTCTCGCTGACCGCAGCCATCGATCCGGTGCAACGGACAAAGCACGGCTCGACGTCGCTTTCTTAAGAACGCTCGGTCGTCGTCCGACCGATCATGAGCAAATTCGCTTGCTAAGGTATCTAGATGAACAGAGAACCAAGTTTGCCCAGGATAGCTCCTCGGCAAAGGAGCTGAGCGAAGCCTGGTCTACAGACGTGGAACCAGCTTGGTTCATGTTAGCCAGCGTACTATTGAATCTCGACGAATTCATCCATCGAGAGTAAGGGAGGCACCGTGACGAACATCGATACTACACGACCCACTCGACGCGACGCAATCCTGCGTGGTTCATACGGTTTCGGAGCCGTAGCACTGTCGCAACTCTTGGCGGGTGACGGAATGACTCAACCGCAGGTCCATGGAGTGAAAGCCCAAGCAAAAAATGTCATCTTTATTTTCATGATGGGAGGACCGTCACATCTGGATCTATTCGATCCCAAGCCCACGATGACGGCATTGCATGGCCAGCCATTTCCGCGTTCGCTTGTTCATGCCAAGAAGAGTGCGACGGGAGGCATTCTCGAAACCGTGATGGCCAGTCCTCGCCGTTTTAGTGCACACGGGCAATGCGGAATGGAGTTATCGGAGTTGTTGCCGCATACGGCCTCGATCGCCGATGAAATGTGTCTCGTGCGATCGATGCATTGCGAACAAAGCAATCACGACCCTGCCCAGCTATTGCTGTCCTGTGGCTCGCCTTTGTTTGGCAGTCCCAGCATGGGCGCTTGGATCAACTATGGCTTAGGTAGCCAGTGCGAGAATCTTCCTGGCTATCTCGTACTCTTGTCAGACGATGGGCACGGATTGGAGGGAGCCGGTGCATCGATCTGGGGAAACGGCTTCATGCCAGCCTCCTATCGCGGCGTTTCGTTTCGCAATTCGGGGTCGCCCATCCTTCATTTGGACAACCCACGCGGAATCAGCCCCAGTACGCAGCGAGCCCGGATCGATACTATTCGCGATCTGAATCAAATGCATCGAATCGAAACGGGCGATCGAGAAATCGACTCGAGAATTGCGGCCTACGAGCTTGCGTTTCGCATGCAAACAGCTGCACCTGAGTTACTCGAATTTTCGAGCGAGACAAACGAGACATTGGGACTGTATGGCTTGGACAAAGACCTCACCAAGAGTTTCGGAGCCAATTGTCTGCTGGCGAGACGGATGGTGGAGCGAGGTGTGCGATTTGTCCACTTAGTTCACAGTTCGTGGGATCACCATAGCGATTTGAACCAACGCTTGAGTGACAACTGCGCTAGAACCGACCAGCCGGCTGCCGCTTTGGTTAAGGATCTTCGGAGGCGTGGACTGCTTGACGAAACGCTTGTCGTTTGGGCGGGCGAGTTTGGTCGGACGCCCATGGGCGAAGTGCGGCGCGGCGTGACCGTCGGCAAGGAGGGGCGAGATCATCATCCCCAAGCGTTCAGCATTTGGTTAGCCGGCGGCGGCATCAAACCGGGATATGTGCATGGAAAAACGGATGATTTCGGATTCCATGTCAGCGATTCGCCAATGCACGTCCACGATCTGCAAGCCACGATTCTACATTTGCTCGGCATCCATCACGAGCAACTAACCTACCGCTTTGCGGGCCGTGATTTCCGACTGACCGACGTATCCGGCAACGTGGTGCATGAGCTTTTGGCCTAGAACAACTGTTGTCGTTCGGAACATTCTCTTGCCCACGATTCTCTTGCCCACCATTCTTTTGTCTGGCATTCTTTTGTCTGGCATTCTTTTGTCTGACATTCTTTTGTCTGACATTCTTTTGTCTGATATTCTCTTGTCTGGCATTTCCAGCCACCTTAAGTTGGGCGATGTCATCGCAGTAATGCCTTATGCGATGTTGATGTGGTCTGGGGCAAGACCTGCTAGCCATCGTTGCCACACTGTTTCGAATCCGGCTTCCATGTTCTTTGCATACTCTTGGCTTTGAAAGAGTGGCAGCGAGAACCGGTTGGCTTCTAAATGGCTTCGCAATGCCTGCAGCTTGCTGCGGTCGCTGGCCAGTTCGATGGCTAGTCGCTCGTAATCGTCGGTGGTCGTTGTTATCAACTGCTCAAGTTGCACGGCACGCAATACGCTGCCGGCTATACGACTTGCAAATGTCTGCCCCGACTTGGTGATGACGGGACAACCCATCCATAGCGCATCGGACGACGTGGAATGCGCGTTGTACGGAAACGTATCAAGAAACAGATCGGCCAAAGAATACCTGGCCATATGGTCATCTAAGTTCGGCAGCCGTCGGGCAAACACCATTCGATCGGCCCCAACGCCTCGGGCTACGGCTTCGCTCCGTAGATTGTTGGCCGCAATATCGTTTTGGACGTATATCCACAAGACGGCATTGGGGACCGATTTCAAAACTCGCATCCAAAGGTCAAACATGACCGGTGTTATTTTCGTGGTGTTGTTGAAGCTGCACAGAACCACCGCTTCTTCGGGAAGCCCATGGTCGGCACGGTTAGTCTTCAAGTCCCACGCTCGTTTGGTGTCGTTTGGGAAAAAACAATGCGGCATGCGAATGATCTTCTCCGAATAATTCGTTAAATGTTCGTTCGGAATAACGAAAGTATCGGCCACCAAGTAATCGATCGTCGGCAGCCCCATGGTCCCTGCAAAACCCAGAAACTGAATTTGAATCGGAGCGGGGCGCATGGCGACGATCTCAGTTCGAGCATTGTACGTATGCCCCATGAGGTCCACCAGAATGTCGATTTGGTCGGAGTGAATTCTCGCCGCACTCGCTTCGAATGACTCCTCGCGTATATCCAAGAACTGATCGCATGCGTTGGCAATGCGGCGGCGAGTAGGGCTTTGATCGTCTGCGCCAAACGAGTATGCAATAATTTCAAATCGATCGCGGTCATGATTCTCGAACAATTCGCAAACGCACAATGCCACTGGGTGCGTTTGCAGGTCGCCTGATAAGTAACCGATGCGAAGTCGAGGTTTGGTCGTTCGATGGAACTGAAATGGTCGCTTTGCACCGACGACCGACGTCAACTTGCGGGAGCAAAAGTCCAAGCAAAACTCCAATTGCTGCCGAGGTGTTGTGACAGTCGGTAGACCCAAATAGGACAAAGGTGAAATGAGATGATTCTGTTTACTGCGGATGGCCAAATCGATCGCCTCGACCAGTCGATGCGACAGTGACTCGTAGTTAGGCCATGAACACATCTCTTGCAGTTGACCTACCAGTCCGTTCATGGCTTCGATCGATTGCGGTTGCATCGACAACGCATGCCGATAGCAGTCTCGAGCCTGCTCGGGTTGCCCGCTGGCCTTCAGTGCGCTTCCCAAATTGCAGACGACTTGAACGTAGTTCGGCTGGATTTGAAGTGCCGACTGGTAACAAGCAATTGCGGCCTGATAGTTGCCAGTCGCCTGCAAGGCGCCCCCTAGGTTGTTCATCGCTTCGAAATCCCGGGGACGAATCTTCAACGTTTGCTGATAGCACGCAATGGCTTCGGTCGTCCGTCCGAGCGATTGCCAGGCTCGGCCTTGGTTGTGCATAGAATCCGCATCGTTAGGGTCAATGCGCAGCGCCGAGAGATAAGCTTGGATGGCTTCGTCGAATCGACCTAGAACTTGTAGCGCCTCTCCTAAATTATAGAAGTAAACAGCTTGCGTCGGGTCGATTGCAATGGCTTGCGAGATCAAATCGACCGCTGCGGTTTTATTGCCAACTTGCGACGCCAGTACGCCTAAGTAATAAAGAGCCTTCGAGTTTCTCGGATCCGACTTCAAGACTTGTCGGTACGCTTGCTCGGCTGCTCCAAGCTGACCCATGCGGTGATGATTCAGTCCTTTGACCAGTACTGTTACAATAGAATCCATTTTCATCGTCGATCGGTGCGTGAAAAATGCCATGCTCCTCGATGGCTAAGCACATCATACTCGAATTGCAACCAACGTGGTTTGAACCTAACGATCAAAACAAATCCATTTGTCGCAGTGGGGTGTCTGCAGGCACTTGGCCGCGTTCGGCTACGAGGTTGGGGAGTTGGCTCAGCTGCGGCAACTCGAGTCGCACAAATTCATGCAGCAATCGGGCCAACCCCGGCGCATACGTATCGTCGGGCGCATGCGTAAAGATCCACGGCTGATATCCTTGGCGAATCCAATTGGCAATTTGCGCTGCCCATTCTTCCCAGTACTCGGTTACTTCCGCAGCGTTGTTTCGCCCGATCAACCTGACCATAGGTCGTTTGCCAGTCACCGTGGTACGAAAGGGGCTCTTCGGTTTGCGTGACTGCGATGCTTGTTCGGCACTGTCGGTTGCCGATTCGGAGTTGAGCGGGCGAGAATCGAACAGGACGCGATCGATACACAATTCTCGCAGCAGCTCATCAAGCTTTGCTTCACAATCTCCCGTATCGAACCAATCGCGATGTCGAACTTCGACTGCCCAAGGCCAGTCGCTCGGAAGTTGCTTGAGGAAGCTGCTAAGCTGAGCAAAATGCGCAAAGGAAAACGACGGGGCAAGCTGCAGAAAGGTGGGGCCAAGGTGTCCGCTCTCTCGCAACAGTGCCAACCGATCTAGCCATAGCTCCAACTCTTTTCCGCAATGGACAAGCTTTGAATCGTGCGAGATTTTGCGTGGGAATTTGAAGCAAAATTGAAAGGTCGCGGCCGCCGATTCGATCCACTTTTCGACGGTCGAGACAGGCGGCAAAGCATAGAACGTGCTGTTCCCCTCAACCGTTGGAAATGCATGGCTATACCATCTCAAGAAATCATCGGCGCGAGTCCCGTCTGGATAGACTTGCCCCTGCCAATGTCGACACGCCCATACGGGGCATCCTATCCGGTATGACCATCTGTCCCATTGCGGATTGTGTGTCGGATTAACGACTTTTGATGAAGTAGACTTGCCCATTCGCGTCCCATTGTAATGGTTACGATCGATACAACACGACCTTGGTTCGCAATCATTTGTGCGAATGCGACATTTTGAGTCATGTTTGAGTTGACCCTGGATGGTGATATGGCATCAGATTAGTGGACCCATGCCATGTACACCATCCTGTCACAACATTCTGTCACACCAGTCTGCTTGAGATGCAACGCAGGGCTTGGATTCTACCTTTTCAAATGAACCAGGAAAACCTTTGATGAAGCTGTCGCCAAAACACCTCCTGTTGGTTGCCTTGTCAGCTGGCTTTGTGTCAGCTACCGCGCCGTCAAGCCATGCGGGGCCGTGGGGTTGGTTTGGCCGTTCCCAGCCAGCCTATCCTGTCGGTGCGCCGGTTCCGTTGAATGGTCAAACCGCGTATTCGCCAGCGGCTGGTTACGTACCTCCCAGCTATGCTCCATACGCTGGGAGCCAATTGAGCGGTGGAAACATGGCCGTTCCGCCACCAGCTTATCTCGGTATGCAGACAGCCAACTACTCAAACTATTCGGCAGCGATGCCACAAGCCTACAACGCTCCGCTCCTCGCGCCAGGTTTTCCTCAAACGGTCGCAGGATATTTACCTACCGCAGCGTATGACACGCAATGGAATCGTACACCGGTAACTTATTACCGACCGGTTACCGCCTTTGATCCACGTTATGGTACCACGGTCACAAGCCTGCAGCCTTGCACCTCGTACCAGTATCAAGCACAGCGAGCGCCCGTGATCGCACCGCGACCGCTACTTGGCGAGTACGGACTTCAGGCCAACAAGTGGCCATCGATTACTGGTCCAGGATACAATCCAACCGGCTTGGCTGTTCAGAGTATGTACCCACCGATTGCAACCCCCTATCAGTCGCTCCCCAATGTAGGCGTGCCCTATCTCGGTCAGCCTACATATGCTCCCATGAGTTCATCAGGGACATCGCTGGGCATGCCCGCCACGTCGTTGCCTACAACTACATTGAACTACAGCGCAGGGTATCCTGCGAGTGTTCCGACTTATGCAGGCACCGCCAACTACCTCGCGCCTGTTTCGAGCCCCTATGCGGCGGCGAGTCCCTACCCATACGCAGTGAACCCATACGCAGTGAACCCATACGCGGCTCAGTCGACTGCCAGCGCTTGGCCCAATTACACTTCGAATGCTCTGGGGCAAAACATGTTGGGCACAAATACACCCTGTGCCAACGGAACTTGCTCATCTGCGGCGCCGCTGACGACGCCAGGTGCGTCTCCCTACAACATGCCTACACCGGTTGTGCCTGGCGCGACGTCGGTCGTGCCGTATGGACCGCCGACCTACTCTGCAACTCCCGGTGCCGGTGGTGCCCCTGCACCGTATGGAAC
>JBEBHM010000629.1:0-5156 GCA_040080875.1 Pirellula sp. | reverse complement strand
TAGATCCGACACGAACAACGTCGCCACTCGATTCTGGAATGCAGGATGAGCTCCAATCCGTGATTCAAGCAACAATGCAACAAGCTACTGACAGTCCTCGCTACCGACGTTACTTATTGGGCAACATCGCCGTCGATTTTTTGCCCGGGAGATCCATTGCGGGCAGTGTGAGCTTCGTTGCCAAAATGTCGATCATCGTGGTGTTTGGCATTGCGTGCTGGCCATCACTTTTGGCCGATGCAACGGATCGCGAGATCTCGTTCGATCGCGACGTTCGTCCAATTCTTTCGGAAAAATGCTTTCACTGCCATGGACCGGACGCAAAGACTCGGCAAGCCGATTTGCGACTTGATGACGCCGCTGAATTGGCCCGAGTAACAACTCGAAATGACGGCGTCGCCAGCCCACTGGAACACCGAATTTCGACCACGGCCGATGACCAGCGGATGCCGCCACCTCAATCCAAGAAAGAACTCACTCGCATAGAACAATCGATTATTGCAAAGTGGATCGAAAATGGCGCCCACCACGAGTCGCATTGGTCGTTTGTCCCGCCTCGAAAACACAAACTACCAGTCGTTGCCGATGCCTCCCTCGTTGAAAACGAGATCGATCTGTTCATCGTTTCGAAACTTGAACAAGAATCGATGAGCATTTCGTCAAGAGCAGGGATCGAGACATTGCTGCGTCGAGCCAGTCTGGATCTGACTGGTCTCCCACCAACCCCAGAAGAAGTGGCCATCGCCTTGTCCGATCGTTCGCACGACGCCTACGAACGCATCGTCGACCGCCTATTAAGTTCTCCGAGGTATGGACAGCATATGGCTTCGTTTTGGTTGGACGCTTCTCGCTACGCCGATACCGATGGATATCAGAATGATCGTTTTCGTTATCAACATGTGTGGCGTGATTGGGTGATCATGGCCTTGAACCAGGGGAAACCCTACGACCAGTTTGTCATCGAGCAGTTGGCTGGAGATCTTCTCCCGAACGCTTCACTCAAGCAGCAGATTGCGACCGGTTTCTGCCGCAATCATCGTATCAATTCAGAAGATGGTTCGATTCCTGATGAATGGCAAGTGGAATACGTAGCGGATCGAGTTGATACGGTTGGGACAGTGCTCTTGGGCTTGACCGTTGGATGTGCTCGATGTCACGATCACAAGTACGACCCAATTACGCAAAAAGAATATTATCAGCTGTTCGCTTTTTTCAATAATGTTCCTGAATGGGGAGTTGGACCCAATAATGGTAACAGTCCCCCATTCATCGAGGTCCCGAAGAGTTGGCCGAATCTATCCGCCGATGAAGATCAGCGGTTGGTCCCCGAGCCAGTGGAATTGCATCCGGCGAGAAAGGAAGCCGGGAACGGATTGAAACGACCGCAAGCAGGTAGCGAGTCGACCGTGATGATCATGCATGAAATGGACGAGCCTCGCCCGACCTATTTGTTGGTGCGAGGCCGTTATGACGTTCCAGACAAATCAGCGAAACTCTCGCCTGGAGTGCCAGCTTCTTTATCTGCAGGGAGCGGTCCGAAACCGCTGAATAGTCGCCTCGACTTGGCCAGCTGGTTGGTCGATCCTCAAAACCCTCTGACGGCACGCGTTGCCGTGAATCGGTTTTGGCAACAATTTTTTGGCACCGGATTAGTTAAGACGAGCGAGAACCTGGGGACGCAAGGGGAACGCCCAAGCCATCCTGAACTCCTGGATTGGCTCGCGTTGGAGTTTGTGAATTCGTCGTGGGACATCAAACGGCTTCAGAAGAAGATCTTGATGAGTTCCACTTATCGACAACTCTCGGCGGTGTCTCCCGACTCGTTGGAACGAGACCATGACAATCGATGGTTGTCTCGCGGGCCTCGCTTTCGCTTGCCCGCTTTCGTAATTCGTGATCAGGCTCTTTTGATGAGCGGCATGTTGGTCGAACAAGTGGGTGGTCCACCGGTCAAACCGTATATGCCGGCCGATCTCTGGAGTTCGATTTCAAACAATAAATATGAACAAGGCAAAGGGAGTGACCTCTTTCGAAGAAGTCTTTATACCTATTGGCGACGCACGATACCACCGCCGACGATGATGAGTTTTGACTCGGCTACACGCGAGGTATGCGCCGTTCGAACCGATCGGACCAACACACCCTTACAAGCCTTAACTCTATTGAACAACGTTGCCTTTGTTGAAGCGTCGAAGAAGTTGGCCGAGCGGATTATCAAGGAGATCCCAAGCTCGAATGATGTGGCTCGTTTACGACTTGCATTCATCCAGGTCGTGGGGCGAGAGCCGAGTAAGGCGGAGTTTGCATTGCTCGAGTTGGCGATGCAATCGTTTCGATCTCGCTTTCAATCGGATATCCAAGCGGCAAAAAAGTTGCTTACCAGCGGCGAGTATCCTTCGGATACATTGCTCGACCCGATCGAGCATGCTGCGTTGACCATGGTCGCTTCGCTCCTTCTGAATCTCGACGAGACAATCACCAAGGAATAGACATGATGGATACTTGGCAAAGTGAATTAATAAGCCTCGGTCGACGTCAATTGCTTTTACGTGCCAGCAGCGGCTTAGGCTCGATTGGCTTGGCATCGCTTCTCCGAGAGGATTTAAGCGCGGCACCCGATACGACTTCATCGCCGGCTGCGCCGTTCCAAGAGCCTCATTTTTCGCCAAAGGTGAAACGAGTCATCTACTTGTTCCAATCGGGCGGTCCAGCCCAAATGGAGTTGTTCGACTACAAGCCACAGCTGTTGAACCGATTTGGACAAGACGTTCCGAAATCGGTTTACCCGGATGAACGAAAAACGACGATGACTTCCGCGCAAACCAAATTTCCGGTTGCACCGTCTGCGTTCAGGTTCAATCAGCACGGTTCGGATGGAACATGGATGTGCGAACTGCTCCGCCACACGTCGAAAATTGCAGATGAACTTTGCGTGATTCGTTCGATGCACACCGAAGCCATCAATCACGATCCGGCGATTACGTTCTTGATGACCGGGTCTCAACTGCCGGGTCGCCCGAGCATGGGTGCTTGGTTGAGCTACGGCTTGGGATCTGAGAACGCTGATTTGCCGACCTTTGTGGCCATGAGTTCGCGAGGGACTGCGAAACAAGATCAGCCTCTTTATGATCGACTTTGGGGAAGTGGGTTTCTGCCCACAAAATTCCAAGGAGTCAAGTTTAGAAATCAAGGTGCACCGGTACTCGATTTAGCCGATCCCCAAGGCATCGATCGCGGAACAAGGCGAGAGATGTTGGACTATGTCGCCCGGCTCAATGAACTGAAGTTTCAGAAGATGGCAGATCCAGAGATTCAAACCAGAATCTTGCAATACGAATTGGCTTACCGGATGCAAACTTCCATCCCAGAATTGGTCCACATCGATGACGAACCTGCTCATGTCCTGGATTCGTACGGACCCGAGGTGCAACGGCAAGGTAGCTATGCCTTCAACTGCTTGATGGCTCGGCGGCTGGTTGAACGTGGAGTGCGCTATGTTCAACTCTTTCATCAAGGGTGGGATCAACATGCCTCGCTGCCAAAACAGATTTCGGAACAATGCCAGGATATCGATCAACCGACGGCTGCCTTGGTTCTCGATCTCAAACAGCGAGGAATGCTCGACGATACGCTTGTTGTATGGGGTGGCGAATTTGGAAGAACGATTTATTCCCAGGGCGAGCTAACAAAGAATAGTTATGGTCGTGATCATCATCCAAGCTGTTTCACCATGTGGTTGGCCGGCGGTGGTGTGCGAGGTGGCATGAACTATGGCCAAACCGATGATTACAGCGTGAACGTGGTGAGCAATCCAGTCCATGTTCACGATCTTCACGCCACGATTTTGCACTTGCTCGGCATCGATCACGAACGACTGACCTTTCCATTCCAAGGAAGACAATTTCGGTTGACCGACGTTGCAGGAAAGGTTGTTCACGAAATCCTGACTTGATAACTGTTCTCCCCCACAGGTGACATTTGGAGGTAATCCATGCGGCTTAGCCGAATGACGAAAATCGCAGTACTCGCTTTACTGTGCGTCTGCTACGCGGTCGTCAGCGCTCAAGAGCGACCCAGGCTGGCTGTGTTGACGGATATTGGAGGCGACCCTGACGATCAGCAATCCCTGATTCGGCTGATGATTTACTCGAATGAATTCGAAATCGAAGCCCTGGTTGCAAGCTCGTCAGGAACTCGTGGTGAATTAAAAACCGCCGCGACGCGCCCCGAACTGATCCTACAGATTATCGATGCCTATGCTCAGGTGCGTCCGAATTTGCTCTCAAGATGGAATCGCGGATTGGATGCGGGGCGAGTTTCCGGGAATGCACTACGTGCTCGCAAAAGCTCGCCGCGGCCAAGACAAACGCATCGCACGGCTTGGTTCGGTGCTTTGCCTAAAGTCGAATTATTCCGCCAGCGTCATTGCGGTGATGATCGCCGCTGCTACCCACATGCACGCAACCAAACAGGCTGCGGTCATCATGGAACCATTGCGACTGCGGAACTGCTCCGGCAATGCCGCGACGTAGACCGACAAAATGCCGGCGCAACCGATCATTGTGACCGCAATACCGCCGTATCTCGGCAGAATGCAACACACGGATAGGAAGCAGAGCATCGAAAAATAGGGGTGGGTGATGACATTCTTTACTGTAAGGGTTCCGCTCATGACAACTTTCCTCTCTTGGTTTATTGATCCGGCATTCAAGGCGAGATTATTTCGAAAGCCTTATTGCATCCGCAACCTTCGGCGCCTCATTCGACTCTCTCACCGACAGATCGGCATAGATCACCCGGTACTTCTCGGAGCCGGTGGGCTTGAACCACAAGATAGCGCGTTCCGAGTCGCCGTGTTTCGCGCCAGCACCTGCGTAATGAGCGTCCGCTCCTTTTGGCAGCATCAGTATAAATTGAAATCCTCGTGCAATCTTGATGGTTTCCTGAAGTTGCTCGCCGGTCGCTCCCTTTTCGATGTCGAGCCCTTTCTTGTGGATATAGGTTGCGGCGTACTTTCCGATCGAAAACGCGTCAAACCCCGTTGGGAACTCGCCATTCGAAACCTCGCTGCACATTCGTAACGCCGTGATCAGCTCACTCTCACTTGGAGGTGAAAGATCCACGTTGACACCAGCGACGGTGTAACCTGCCGGTAT
>JBEBHM010000061.1:0-18970 GCA_040080875.1 Pirellula sp. | reverse complement strand
CACTGGAATGTAAGAAGTAAGAAGTAAGAAGTAAGTAGTAAGGGGGGGAGGCCGAAGCGGGGCGAGGGGAGCAAGATCACCAAGATGTGGGTAATGATGAGGTCTAAGGTCTAAGTTCTAATCTATTCCTGCTTCTTATTTGCGTTGTACCCAGATGTTGCGATAGACCACGGGATTGCTGTGATCTTGTAGAAACAACGGGCCCGGTTGGCTTCCTTCTTTGTCTTTGCCCGGCGTTCCGGTCGTTAGTTCCAAGTTCTCGTGGATGGCGATCCCGTTATGCTTGATCGTGACCCTCGCGTTGCTTGTCTTTTTATCCGATGCGTCGTACTTAGCAGCGGTGAAGTCGATATCGTAGGTTTGCCAAGTCAACGGTGGATAACACATATTGAGTCTGGGCTTGGCTATTTTGTAGATGCCACCGCACTCGTTGTCCTCGCCTTTCAATCCGAACGAGTCGAGGACTTGGACTTCGTACCGTCCCTGAACATACACTCCGCTGTTGCCTCGTTTTTGACCGAAATCATCCGGTTGAAAGGGTGTTCGAAATTCGATATGCAACCGATGATCGCCAAATTTTTCTTGGCTAGTACAACCAACCCCTAGCAACCCATCTTCCTTGATCTTTCCATCCTTGAAATTGTTGGCCCCACCGACCGCAAAAAGAACAAGAGCATCCGCAGGTGGCTTGGCCCCGAGAGTACTGCTCTCGCGAACGACTTTCGACAGCACGCCAAGCTTCTTGCCGGAGGTGTCCGCGATGTTGATTGCGCTGGGTTGCACAGTCACGACGACAGAATCGTTGCGAGCCTCGGCGTTTTCCTTGCCTGCTTCCAAAGTTGCTGTCATCTCTTTGGATGGCGTACGATCGGCGAAGCCTTGGCCGGGCAATCCGCCGTTGAGCAAATGGATATCGATTTTGTTCTCACCAGTCGCAACGATTTGTGCGCCCCAAGTGCCTCCCCAAGATTCGATAACGCCCATATACTCCCCCTGGAGCTTGTAAACCGCACCTGCCTTTGCCGCCGACGTATACGTTTCGCAATACGCCGCGTTGGGAACGCTTAGGACAAAAAGAAATGAAATGGAAAGAGCCCAAAAAATCGACGCCTTCATGTGTTGATCCTGGTTGAGGGTTGTGGGATTTTTGATTGAGGGAAGGAGTTCTTCAGCGGCGCACCGGCTTTTCCCTGCTAAATCAACTATTGCAACATCGTAGCACAGATAGCTGCCCTGGAGCACAGATGAAAGCCGCCTTTAATCCGATTGATCGGATGGCTATTCAGGGCTCAGCGTTTTAGGGCACCAAAGCTATTGCGTTCCTCGGGCACGAGGCCCTCGAACGCTCTTTGTGTGATGCGAGCCGTATGCGCAGCAGCACTATTCGCTGTTCTGATTGGCGTTGGCTGGCTGCGACTTGGAATGTTTTTTTCGCATGAAAGCAGGACTTCGAATGGCTGCGGATTTCGAAGCTGTGCCTGCCATGACTTGTTTCAATGCTTCTCCCGTATACGATCGAAGCTTGAGCGATGTCGCCGATTCGGCTACGCGGCTAGCTTGCGACTTGGTACCGGCAACCGGTTTTTTTCTCGTGTCCACGTAGCTCACGTCGCTCGCATATTGGACCAGCGCTTCGGGCGTCCCCGCGAATACGACTTGGCCACCCTCTTTGCCGGCCTCAGGGCCCATATCGATGATCCAGTCCGCGCATTTCACAACGTCCAAGTTGTGTTCAATCACCACCACCGAATTCCCGCTGGCCACCAACGCATTCAAGACCAGCATGAGCTTGCGGATATCTTCGAAATGCAAACCGGTCGTCGGCTCGTCGAGCAGATACAATGTATTGCCTGTCGCAGGTCGGCATAGCTCTGCCGCGAGTTTGACTCGCTGCGCCTCGCCTCCGCTCAAGGTTGGAGCGCTCTGTCCCAGCGCGATGTAGTCTAGCCCAACATCGCACAAGGTTGTTAGCATGCCATGGATCTTGGGTAACTCGCTGGTCAAGTCCCGAACTTCCCCAATCGACATAGACAAAATATCGCTGATCGATTTGCCGTGATACTTGACCTCAAGTACCTCCTCCGAGTATCGCGATCCATGGCATGCGTCACACTCGATCCAAACATCGGGCAAGAAGTGCATTTGAATGCGCAGTTGCCCGTTTCCCTCGCATTTTTCGCAACGCCCTCCGGCGACGTTGAAGCTGAAATGGCCCGCGTGCAATCCGCGGAGCTTCGCATCCGGCAACTTGGCATACAACTGTCGAATGTGTTCAAAAACACCGGTGTAGGTCGCGGGGTTACTCGAGGGGGAATTGCCGAGCGGAGATTGATCGACCCGCAGAACCTTGTTGATGTTCTTGATCCCATCGATACGATCGTGAGGACCTGGCTGCGCATCGGCCCGATGCAATGCCCTCGCTAACGACGGATATAAAATTCCGTTGATGAGGCTACTCTTTCCGCTGCCGCTCGGTCCCGTAACCGCTGTCAAACAACCGAGCGGAATGCGCACGGAAATGTTCCTGAGTGTATTGGCCCTGGCACCCTCAATCGTGATCCATCCTTTTTCGACTTCTGCTTGCGAAGTCCAATCATTGCAAGTGGGTGAAACGTCCGTCGGCAAATCAATGCGGCGTTTCAAAGGAATCTCTATTCCCTTGGCACCGCTCAAAAACGGACCCGTCACCGAACCGGACTGTTGGGTGATCTCTTTGGGCGTGCCTTGAGCCACTACGGTCCCGCCCAATGGCCCAGACCCTGGCCCGAAGTCGCACAAACAATCGCTGCTGGAAATGACGTCGCGGTCGTGTTCGACCACAAGCAACGTATTTCCAAGATCTCGCAAACGATGCATCGCACCGATGAGCCGCTCATTGTCCCTCGGATGAAGGCCGATCGTCGGTTCGTCTAGAACGTACAAAACACCGCACAGACCGCTCCCAAGTTGGCTTGCCAAACGTATTCGCTGCGCCTCGCCACCCGACAGTGTGTTAGCAGCCCGATCCAACGTCAGGTATTCCAGTCCAACGTCGTCGAGAAACTGCAATCGTTGCGTGATCTCTCGGTGTAGCTCGCCCGCAATTTTCGTCTCGCGTTTGTCGAGCGTCCAAGACTTGGTCAGCGCCAGCAGCGATCCAATAGGAAAATGACAAATATCGGCAATCGTCAAAGACTTAAACCGCGAACGTGCCGCCTCTGGCCGCACGCGCGCACCACCACATGACGTACACGGAACCTCAGCGAGAAATCGTGAAAGCCGCATCCTCAATCCGATATTCGAATTCGAGGCCGACTCCAACGCGGGGAAAATTCCGCGATACTGAAAGGTCATTAATACCGAGTGACTCTTGGCAGGTTCTTTGCCGGAAGAAACGTCGGACCTAAAGACCGTAATTTCGCGATGGGGCAACCCATGAAACAAAATCGATCGTTGTCCAATCGGAAGTTCGGCGACCGTTCGGTCGATCGGAATGCCCGTTTCACGGCAAAACGCTCGTAGCATTCCCTTGGCCAACGGGTGTTCGAGATCGGGCCAAAGAAGCAACGCGCCTTGTTCCAGCGATCGCGATTCGTCCACCGACGCCGCAGGATCCGTGCCTGTCTGTTTGCCAAGTCCTAAGCAACTCGGGCACCAACCCACGGCTGTGTTGAACGAATAACTATGCGGCGTCAAAGGTTGAAAGGAAAGCCCGCAGGTGGTGCAAGCCAACTGCAACGAAAACGTCTGAACATCCCAATGCACCTCGGCTCGGTCATCATCGACCAACGCCAGTTGGATAACCCCGTTGCCCATCGTGAGCGCCGTGGACACGCTATCGCTGAGACGTGTGCGGTCCTTTCCGTTGAGAAGGATCCGATCGACGACCAGTTGCAATTCGTATCGGCTCTTCTTTTGAAGCGACGGTACCGAATCGATGTCGTACGTTTGATTATTGACGCGAACGCGCACAAACCCCTGTTGCTTCAATTCTGAAAAGAACTGTTCTGGGGTCTGGTTGGAATGGGGCGCGATCGGAGCCAACAGAAGTGCACGGCGGGAACCCTTTTGTTGACCTCCGAGCTCCAGCATGCGGTCGATGATCTGGTCGCTCGTCTGCGTGCTGACTGGCTGATCGCAACGCACGCAGTGCATTTGACCAAGCCTTGCGAATAGCACTCGAAAATAATCGTAGATCTCCGTGACGGTTCCGACGGTACTTCGCGGCGTGTGGGAAAGATTGCGTTGCTCGATCGCGACCGACGGGCTCAAGCCCACGGCACCTTCGATGATCGGCTTGGGCATCTGGCCCACGAACTGTCGAACGTAGGGGCTGAGGCTTTCCACAAATCGTCGTTGACCTTCGGCATAGATCGTGTCCATGGCCATGGAGGTCTTGCCGCTCCCGCTTTGCCCGCAGAAGACAGTCATTTGATTGCGAGGCAACGTCAAATCGATCTTTTTCAAGTTGTGCATGGCTGCCCCTGATATCTGCACATCCTGCAACGCGAGGCTCACGCGTGCTACTTTTTTAGACTTGAGCAACGCCGCCTTGGCTTGACTCGCGGTTGGAGGTTTGGCCTTGGGACCGTGACTCTCAAAATAGGTCTTGATCGCGACGCCCGTATACGATTTCTTTTGCTTTGCGATCTGCTCGGGAGTGCCTTGGCATAGCACTTTGCCTCCTCCGGCTCCACCCTCGGGTCCCATATCGATGACCCAATCGGCAGCCTGTATTAGGTCGAGATTGTGCTCGATCACGATCACCGAGTTACCGCGATCGACCAAACTTTGCAGCACCTGCAACAACAAATCGATATCGTGAAAATGAAGTCCGGTGGTAGGCTCGTCGAGCACATACAGCGTCTTGCCGGTCGATCGTCGGCTCAATTCCTTGGAGAGTTTGATTCGCTGTGCCTCGCCTCCCGAAAGCGTGGGCGAGGGTTGTCCCAGCTTCAAGTAATCCAGTCCCACGTCATGAAGAGTTTGCAGTTTCTCATAAATCTTTGGAAATGCATTGAAGTGTTCCAGGGCTTGCTGAACATCCAAATCAAGGCAATCCGCGATCGACTTGCCTTTGAACTCCACTTGCAACGTGGGGCGACCGTAACGTTTGCCTTCGCAAACTGGACAAGGCACCCATAGATCCGCTAGAAACTCCATATCTAAACGGTTGGCACCATGCCCGTCGCATGCCGAGCATCGCCCCTGCTCCGTGTTGAAACTGAAAGTGCTCGCAGTGAATCCGCGACGCTTGGACTCCGGTAACTCGGCGAACAGGTTCCGAATTTCATCGAAGAGTTTTACGTAAGTTGCCGGATTGCTACGAGGCGTACGGCCGATGGGACTTTGATCGATATCGATGATTTTGTCGAGATGTTCGAGGCCTTCGATGGCATCGTGTTCGCCAGGCGAATCCTCGGCGCGGAGCAGCGCATTGCGTAGTGCGGGCGAGAGAATGTCGCTGACGAGCGAACTCTTTCCGCTTCCGCTCACTCCCGTCACGGCCACAAAACACCCAAGTGGAATCTCAACGTCGATGTTCTTGAGATTATTGTGGCGCGCACCACGTACGCGGAGCTTTTGCCCGCTGCCGACTCGACGCGATTCGGGACGATGAATCGTGCGTGTCCGATTGAGGAAGCCACCTGTGATGCTCTTGGGATTGGCGGCGATTTCATCGATCGTGCCCGCCGTGAGCAACTCGCCCCCTCGGACTCCTGGACCAGGACCAAAATCTACGATCGTGTCGGCTGCACGCATGGTTTCTTCATCGTGCTCGACGACAATCAACGTATTGCCGAGATCGCGCAGTCGCTTAAGCGAGTTCAGCAGTTGATCGTTATCGCGAGGGTGCAACCCGATGGATGGCTCGTCGAGAACGTACAGAACACCCACCAATCCCGCTCCAATTTGACTTGCCAATCGAATGCGTTGCGACTCCCCTCCGGACAGCGTCGGGGCCGTTCGCTCAAGGGACAAGTACGACAAACCCACGTCGAGCAGGAACTGCAATCGAGCAACCACCTCTTTGATGGCTTCGACGCCGATGGTCCGCTGCAAGGGAGTTAAGTCGAGGTTGCGAAAAAACTCGGAGCATTGATCGAGAGGCAGCCGAGAGCAATCCCCAATGGCGAGCCATGGATTCTTGCTAAACACACTCGACGAGGTCTTCAATCGAACCGCGCGAGCTTGTGCGTTGAGACGTGTTCCCTGGCACTCGGGACACCTACCGGTATGCATGTATTTTTCGAATTGTTTCGCGACCAGCGGGTTCTTGGAAGCGCGGTACGTCGCCAACAGGTCATTGACAATTCCAGAAAACGACTGTCCATGCAAAGCGCGACCCTTGGCCTGCACCTGGAGTCCCGCGTATCCGAACAATAGCCAGTCGCGATGCTCTTGAGGCAATTTCCCCCAGGGGGTCGACAAAAGACAATTGCGATCGAGCCGCTTCGCTTGTTCAATGTAGTTGGCAAAAAACGTGAGCGAACGTCGGAACCATTTCGTCATCTCCGTCGCCTTGCCGATCAGTTGGATTGCGCCATTCTTGATCGATTTGTTTGGTTCGGTGACGAGCAGTTCTTCTGTGAATGTATAGGTTTCACCCAAGCCATCGCACGCCTGGCAAGCACCTTGCGGTGAATTGAAACTGAGTAGCTGAGGCGACGGCGGAGGGTAAGAGATTCCGCACTTGGCGCAGGCATAGCTCGAGGAGAACACGATATCCATCGCTGGATCACTTCGGTCCAACGTTTTGTTACTTTCCCGAGTCTCTGTATTTGCCGAAGTATTTGCCGAAGTATTTGCCGAAGTATTTGCCGAAGTATTTGCCGGAGTGTCTACCGGAATCTCAGGGAGGCCGGTCGAGGATTGTTCGTCGATCGCGACAGGAGTTTTTTTCTTGCGAGTTTTGCTGGCCTTCGAAAGCGTCGCTGTGCTGATCGATTCTTGGGAATCACCCGAAAGCAATGGCGAAACGAGCATGGTGCCTTCGCCAATCTTGATCGCATTGTCGACCGCCTCGGCGATTCGCTGTCGAGTGCTTTGGCTAATCGTGATTCGATCGACGACCAATTCGATGTGGTGCTTGATCTGTCGCTCGAGCGTCGGTGGACTGCTGAGCATGCAGACTTGCCCATCGACACGGGCGCGATTGAATCCTTGTCGACGAAACTCTTCGAACAGCTCGCGATGCTCCCCCTTTTGGCCGCGAATAACGGGTGCCATGAAGAGGTACGGCGTCGAAGCGTTCAGATGTTGGATGCGATCGATCATCTGATCTCGCGTTTGTGAAGAAATCTCCGAATCGCATTGAGGGCAAAAGCCGGTCCCGACTCTTGCAAACAACACTCGCAAAAAATCGTGCAATTCCGTGATCGTTCCGACGGTCGATCGCGGGTTGTTTCCGGTCGATTTTTGGCTGATCGAAATCGAAGGGCTCAAGCCCGATAGAAAATCGACATCCGGTTTGGGAAGTTGTCCGACGAATTGGCGAGCGTAGGTCGAGAGGCTCTCAAGGTATCGACGTTGGCCCTCGGCATAGAGAGTGTCGAAGGCAAGGGAGCTTTTGCCGCTACCGGAGACACCGGTAAAACAAATGAACTGATTGCGTGGTAGGGAGAGATTGACGCTTTTGAGATTGTGTTCGCGTGCACCGCGAACGACGATCGGTTGATCCTTGGCTGCCACAGATCAATGCACTCCGGCACCCGCGAGATAGCGTTCCGCATCCAAGGCTGCCATGCATCCTGTCCCGGCCGACGTAATGGCTTGTCGATAGTAATCATCGGCAACATCTCCGGCGGCGAATACTCCTTCGACGCTTGTGATGGTTCGATACGGCTGAGTCCAGCGAACATAACCGTCTTCGCGAGTCTCTAGTTGACCACCGAGGAATTTTGTATTGGGCGTGTGACCGATGGCCAAGAACATTCCCGCTGCGTCAATCGTGGTGGTTGCGTTGGTTTGAATATTTTTAAGGCGCACCGCGTTGACACCGACTCTCAGGTCATTGGGATCGCCAAGTACTTCGTCGATGACCGAGAACTTGACAATCTCTATCTTTGGATTGTCAAATGCACGCTGTTGCATGATCTTGGAGGCTCGCATTTCGCCCCGTCGCAAAATCAAGTGAACCTTCGATGCATACTTCGTAAGGTAGGTGGCTTCTTCGACTGCCGAGTCACCACCGCCGACCACCACCAGCGGTTTGTTGCGAAAACGAGGGAGTGCACCGTCACAAACCGCGCAAGCGCTTACCCCTTTGTTCTTAAAAATTTCTTCGCTAGGGAGCCCGAGATAATTGGCGCTGGCACCCGTTGCGATGATGACCGTATGAGACTGATATAAACCGTTCTCACTGGTATGGAGTTTGAGCGGCTTGCCCGAGAAGTCGACGCTGACGACATCGTCGGTGATGATTCGTGTGCCGAAGTTGACCGCTTGTTGTCGCATCAACTCCATCAGTTCGGGACCGGTGACTGCGTGGGGATGTTCCTCAATCGGAGGAAGCATGTACTGTCGATTGGATTCGATGGCGGAATCCAAGAATACCTTGAGCTTGCCCGAAGGAAAGCCGGGATAATTTTCGACTTCGGTGGTCTGCGCGAGCTGGCCCATCGGGTATCGTCCTGCGACTCGATTCTCCTCCGTCATTGCACCTTCGAATAGCAACGGTTTGAGGTTGGCTCGGGCAGCATAGATAGCGGCGGACCAACCGGCTGGCCCGCTGCCGATAATTACGCAGTTTTCGATGTTGCTCATGAATGCTCGATAAGATGCTTGCGTGGCCGACCCTGTTTTGGCCCGGCTTTTAGTTGATTTTGAGGCAACGTTTTAACACAAAGTGCATCGCAGAACAATTGACCCCACCGTTTTGATTTATCGTTGAACGATTGCCCCATCGTTTCGACGTACTACCGGCACTATCGTTTGTCATTGTCTCGAAATCGCTAACTCGCAAATCCTGAACTTGCATCCAAAGCCGTATCCCGCTCATCAGGCAAGACTGGCCGGGAGACCGGGATAATTTATTTGACAAATCAGGGATAACACCTGAGAATCCAACGATCCAAAACCCAAGCAGGATAATAAAAAGTTAGGCTTGATTTATGAGCAACCGAATCCACATATCTCGCATCCCTCTCAAATCTTCGTCTACCCTTTCTGCTGTGGCGAAGCAGGCATTGATTCAAGCCAAGAATGACCTCAAGAGCGGCGTAATACTCCCCGTTTTTGGCAATAGTCGTGGAGCATATGACGGAGACGGCTCACCATTGCCGCAACTCACTGCCGGATGTGAATATCTTGAAGTTGATGTCGGGCAGTCGAGCGATCCTCAGCCAAACAGGGGCACAAAGCGATTCGTCATCGAGTTTCACACCGCCTCGCGTCGAGTGGAAAATATCTATTTTACGGAAAACCACTATCTAAAATTCTCATTTTACAGGATTGTGTGATACGCGTCGGCACCGGTAAGGCTTACGGTTACTCGAGTACACGGTATTCCCAGTCCTTGACTTCGACTACGGATTGAAAGGCGCAGTAGCCGAGAGGCCGAGATTTGAGTACTTCGGCACGCAAGGAAAATTTGCCCGGTTCGCGTTCGACGTGAGCCACTTCTTTGTCATCGATCCAAGCGGTGATGTGTGTTTTGTCGACCCGTACGCGAAAGGAATACCATTGCTTGTTCTTAAAGTTGTGAAAACTGGCCGTCTCATTTTCGGACGCATCGTTTCCATTGATGCTGCTCAAACCGACGAGGCCGCCGCCCCACCCACCTGCGATAAACGAACAGTGCTCATTCCCGACGGGAAAGGTCACGCCGGCCAAGAAGTCGCTTCCCTCCACTCGATTGGCTTTCCATTGCAACTCATAATTCTCTTTTGGAAAGTCTTTGGATTTCAAGGTAATACCGGTGAGTGGATCGCCTATACCGAGTTTCAGAACTCCCTCGCTTCGGTCGACGGTCCCCTCTCCGCCAAAGTTGGTGATCTCCCAACCTTTTAAAGAATCGGGCTCGAGGAGTGTTTTCCATTTGGCTTTTTTGTCCCCGTCTTTGATTGCAACCGCATTGTCCGAGTTTGTTTTTTTGGCTTCCTGTGCGGACGCGAAAGAAATTGGGAACAAAATGGCAATCAAGATTGGAATGCAGTTGGCGGAGCGAGAGAAATTCATGAGGCTCTTTCGGTGCGGTATGCGCTGATGGGGTGGGTGTGGTGGATGACGAAATGGGTTATTACGCGATGCCGGTGGCAAACGCGGTCGCGTAAGCACGGCAATGCGAAATCGAGATCATCACTTCACGGATCCCGCGTTCGCGCGCGATCTCGGCCGCTTTGCCCTTCATGATCAGAGTCGGGGCGCCGGACACTTCATTGATGATTTCGACGTCGGTCCATTGTATCCCCTTGGCCCATCCCGTACCAAGTACTTTGAGAACCGCTTCCTTGGCAGCCCAACGACCGGCATAGTGTTGGTTGGCGGCCTTTCGCGACGAACAGTATTGAATCTCTTTTTGCGTAAAAACACGTTGCAGAAAGACTTCGCCGTGCTTCTCAATCATTTGGGCGATACGAACGCACTCGATAATATCCGTTCCGATACTGATCAAGTTCCCAGAAAATTCGTTTGGCATGGATAAAATTCTCGTGACAAGCTCGCGTTACTTCAATTGTTCTGCGGATCGCCGAGGACGCTGTTTCTCCAGATCTGGGGGGGCAGAATAGAGTTCACGGCGAGGCGTCTCGACAACGTCTCCGGCGGGACCGGAGAACAACGGAGCATCTGCCCCCCTATCGAATTTAGGCGTCAGCGTTTGCTCCATCCGCGTTGGTTCCGTCGGCAAAGCCACCCCAGTGGTCGGTTGCCCGCTACGGCGCAGTTGCAAAACTTGAACATACTCGGCCCCAAAGAACAAGATGGATATGCCGTAATAGCACCACAACAAAATTGCAATGAAGGAACCGATGGCACCGTAGGCGGACGTGTAACGCATTCCAATCAAGAAGACGCCTAGGATTCCTCGACCGATTTCCCAAATGCATGCAGCCAATAGTCCGCCGCGGATGGCATCCAGCCAGTTCACAGGACGCTTCGGCAACCAACGGTAGACCAGCGAAAACAACAAGGCGTTGGCCAGGACCGCATAACAAGTCTCAAAGGCTCCAAAAACATGGTGCATGCTTGGCAAAGACGAGTTGGTGAGCGACCGAATCTGTGCAATGATCATGCTGGCCGCAAACAAAACCAGAATCATCCCACCTAGACCAGCCAACATAACGAACGCAAAGAAGCGACCCTTCAGAACTCGAAAAATCGTCCCGTGGACCGTGTCGTCCTTTTCTGCGGGAATCCGAAATATCCGATCAAAACCCCGATCGATTTGTGCAAAGATGCCAATCGCGGCTAACGTCGCCGCGATGAATCCAAACGGGCCGCTAATCAACGATTGGTTTTGCAATTGGGTGAGCACTTGCTCGATCTGTTCTTTGATGACGGGGGATGCGTACGTTTCAACGATCGACAGGATTTGTTGTTCTGCTTTTTTCCCCGAATTCGAAAACTGCAGGAACAACCCACATCCCGACGTCAGCAACAGCATCATTGGAAACAGCGACAGAGCCAAATAGTAGGCCACCGACGCTGCTAACGAACCCGCATCATCTTCCGTCCACCGGACTCCCGCATCCCTCAAGTTAGGAAAAAAGCCTTGAATCCATTTCTTTGCAGATGTATAGAACCTGGAACGAAACGGGAGGTGGCGGGAACCGTTATTTTCATTGGAGCTAAGTACCATGCTTGCATTTTAGGAATTGCGTCCTGCCACTGCCATAGAAATTCGCCTGGGGGAGCGTGAAGTCCCTTTTTGAAAAATTCTCGGAATTAACCGACGAAGCGGGACCAAACGTGTCCAACCAATCGCGAAAACTAAGGTGACCCACTTGGGCGTCTTGTTGTGGATCTCTCTGGAATGCGGTAACCTCCTACGATGCATTTGGAATGCCAGGGTTCAGAAAGAGATTGATCTCAAGATGGAGGCTGATGGGTTGCGTTGAGAAATGCTCATCAGTTGCTCGACTCTCCGAGTCGAGTCCTCACGCCGATCAGCATGCTTCGGCAAAACTTAGTCTCAAATACTTTCAGTTTTCGCTTCTAACTAGAAAAAAGGGAATTTCAGAAATGGCTTCATCTACAAACGCCAAGAGTACCAGCAAGAAAAAGGACAAAGGCGCTCCTCCTCTCGATCACCCAGCCGGACTTGAAAGCATTCTAAAACGAGAACCGGGCCTCAAGACCACCCTGCAACAAATCGAGAAGCAGTTTGGTGAGGGCTCCATCATGCCTCTGGGTGGTGAAACGCAACTCAAGATCGAAGGGATCAGCACCGGCTCGCTTTCGCTCGACATGGCGCTCGGCGGTGTCGGTGTCCCCCGCGGTCGAGTCATCGAGATCTTTGGCCCTGAATCGAGCGGCAAAACCACGATCGCCCTCCATATTTGCGCTCAAGCTCAAAAGGCTGGCGGTATCGCTGCCATGATCGATGCCGAACACGCATTTGATCCAAGCTGGGGAAAGAAACTGGGAATCGAGTTGCACTCGCTCTTGGTTAGCCAGCCCAGCAGTGGCGAAGAAGCCATGCAAATCACCGAGATGTTGGTCAAAAGCAACGCGGTCGATGTCATCGTCATCGACTCCGTCGCTGCATTGGTTCCAAGACAAGAACTCGAAGGCGAAATCGGCGATACGCACGTCGGACTCCAAGCTCGCCTCATGAGCCAATCGATGCGCAAGCTAACGGGTGCGATCGCCAAGAGCAAGACCGCCGTGATCTTCATCAACCAGATCCGTGACAAGATCGGTGGCATGGGCTACGGCTCGCCAGAAGTAACACCCGGTGGGCGTGCACTCAAGTTCTTCTCGTCATGCCGAATCGATGTGCGACGCATCGGTCAACTCAAGGATGGCGAAGATATTGTAGGCCAACGCGTCAAGACCAAGATTGTCAAGAACAAGGTAGCGCCTCCGTTCCGCGTGGCCGAGTTCGACATGATGCATACATGCGGGATCAGTTACGAAGGGGACTTGCTCGACCTCGGAACAGCCCTCAAAATCATCAACCGTAGCGGAGCTTGGTTCAAGTACGGCGATACCTATATTGGTCAAGGCAAGGAAAAGGCCCGAAACTACTTGGTGGAAAATAAAGACGTTGCAGCCGAAATTCGCAATGCCATCGTCGCAGCCGGCGGATACGCTGGCCCTGAAGGAAAACCGGATGCCGATGCCGAATCCGACGACGCAGTTGCGGATTCCTAAGCCGAATTGATTGGCGGACTTTGCGCCGGATCAGCGATTTCCATGGCTCGCTGATTCGGCTGGAAGCCTCCTTCGACGACGCACTCGCAAGAGACCACCTACCAAACATGCGCTCATTGAAACACCCACGAGCGCCATCGATCCAGGTTCGGGTACGGCCGAAAAATAGGTCAGTTGAAGTGTTCCAGTAAATCTCCCTGATGTTCCGTTGAGTCCGAAACCGTTACCGTACCAAACCTGCGCATCGCCGATACTGACGTTGAGCCCGCTCACATTCTTGCTATCGATGACCGTCGTACCCGGGGTCGAACTGTTGCCATTGGCCCACGCCAGTCGATTGGCTGCCTGCAAATTGGATGTGCCACCAACTTGCAATCGTCCACCCAATCCAAATAGCGGCAATCGATCCACGTAGATGGTTAAGTCGTTGGCAAAAGTATCCAATTCGGAGGCGTTCAACGTAGCATTCACGGATACCGTCAAAAGTGTTGCGTCGGCCGGTAAACTATCCTGAAGCAGCCAGGGAAAGAACTCGTTTCCAGCCATCGTCTTGTCCGTAAAGGTGATCGTCTCGGTGAAGATATCCGCACGCGCGGGCACACACACCAAGACGAAAATGATCGCAATCGGCTTAAGTGCCAACAACCGCAACATCGTGTTCATTTGTGTTTTCCCTTGGACCTACCGAAGACGCTGGCATTAGAGTGAATGGGCCAATGCCCGGCTGCTATCCATCATACTTGCTCCGATCAGCACGACCTAGCGCGTCTTCAACACTAAATACTGGGGCTACTGAGGCTGGGCGTAGTGGATCTTGTTAAAGATCCCGATACTGAAGGATCTTTAACAAACAAGATCCACTACCCAAATAGCAAGATCCTGAAGCCCAAGGAGGTCGTCCCACTTTCGTCGCAGTATTTCGCTGGGTTTGTGTTGAGATCGTTTCCGGAGCGATCGGGTGATATACTTGAATGAACTAACCCACATTTGAGGACGAACACACAAAATGACATCGCCATTTCCGGGAATGGACCCTTTCATTGAAAATCAAAAATGGGAGGATTTCCACACGAGCTTCATGTCGGCAATTCGCGACGCTTTGGTACCCAGCGTGCGCCCGAAGTACGTTGTGGATGTGGAAAAGCGAGTCTATTTGGAACGCATCGATCCCGTCGCGCCCGTTCAAACGTTGGTAGCCGATGCAGCGATTTACCATCGCTTTGATCATTTGACGCCTTCGGGGCCAACCGGCGCGGGGACCGCGTTGGCATCCGAACCGTCCATCGTTCCCAAGGTATGTACGATTCCGTACTTTGAGGAGCACCGCGAGACTTTTATCACGATCCGTCGCGGCTCGCCAAGTGAAGTGGTGACGGTGATCGAACTGCTTTCGCCGACCAACAAACGCAAAGGGACCGAAGGCCGCGAACAGTACTTAGAAAAAGTGCATGCGCTGATGAAGACGAAAGCCAGCTTAGTGGAACTGGATCTGCTTCGTGGGGGCGAGCGATCCACGGTTTCGAACCCGCCACCAGGGGATTATTTTGCATTGGTTAGCAAGCCGAAACCGCGACCGCTTGCGGAAGTTTACGGCTGGGCCTGGAACGATCGCTTGCCACGAATTCTTATCCCACTCTCCATCGAAGACCCCGACGTACCTCTCGACCTGCAAGCTGTTTTCGATTTGGTCTACGACCGTGCTGGATATGACTATTCGATCAACTACCAATTGCCCGTTTCTCCCGCTTTCGCCGAGCCAGACGCTCGGTACGTTCAGTCCCGACTCATTTGAGCGCAAATCCATCTCTGTCATCTAAAAAGCAACCGAGGTCAACATGCGAGAATCAATGCTGAATCAACTTCCCTCGTTACTGAGACGGCTTACAGGAAAATTAATCGCCAACACAAAGGACTACTTAGTCGTCAGGCCTTTGCAGTTACTTTTTCCTAAGACCCGATACGAACAGAAACTGCAACTATTGCGATCTTTGCCGGCCCACACCGTTGGCAATGACTTGGCAAAGATGCTGGACGAAAAGGGATTGAAATTGATTCCGGGCTTTGAGAGGCATGATTTGAATCACCTGATTCTTGGCTATGGCATGGAGCCAGAGGAAGAACTCTGTATGCAGGCGTATTTGGTCGGCAATGGCTATTACAAATTTCACTGTTGCCTGTTTCTTAGTTCCGGACTTTTGCTGCCTTGCCTTTGGAAAACCCTTTTTGCCCATTACCAACTGGGGAAACGAAGTGAATCTCTCGCTTCGTTGTCGTTAAATGAATACATGGCGGAACGAACGGATTTCGTGATTCGGAAGTACCGGGCTGCTACGGTCAATGAATCTTCAGAATCCTCGTGCACCGGAAGGAATTCAGCATTAAACGCCCTTCCAATGCCGAGGTTTTCACCATGATGGCATTCAAATTGGTTCGGAGCAGGTTTTCTGCCGCATAACCTCTTTGCGATATTTGGTCACTCGTGCTAAATTACTAACGAGAATTCAGCTTCTGCGAGCATGCAATAGAGCCTCCAACGTAGGGTCGGCTACCCTTCGCTTCCTTTGCCCTTTGCGTTAATCGATAGTCGTCGGGCGTTTTATTCTGTACTGCAAGATTTGGCAACCGCCACTGCTGCGGTGTTGTTGCAGAACGCAATGAGTTGCGTGCAAGGTTCGCACGCTAGCCACTCATCCTTTTATCAGTGCAATTTACCATGATCCAAAAGCAGTACCAACTTGAAAGTACCTAAGAGTATCCAGCCGTTGATTGATGACGGTCTGGTGGATGAAGTCCTCCGCTCGCTGATGAGTGGTAAAGAGGCCCAAGTCTTTCTTGTGCGTTGTGGCAATGAGATTCGCTGCGCTAAGGTATACAAGGATGTGGCGGATCGCAGTTTCAAAAAAGCGGTTCAATATCGAGAAGGCCGAACCATCCGCAACAGCCGTCGGCAACGAGCCATGGAGAGCCGTTCTAAATTCGGTCGTGATCAGCAGGAAGTCGTTTGGCAAACGGCCGAAGTGGACGCACTCTATTGCCTCGCAGAAGCGGGAGTGCGAGTTCCTAAGGCCTATGGTTTGTTTGGTGGCGTGTTGTTGATGGAGCTTATCACAGGAGCAGACGGCGATGTGGCTCCACGGCTCAACGATATCACGCTGACGGCGGAGCAAGCTGTAAAGGATCACGCAACGGTCATGAATTTTGTGCTGCGCATGATGTGCGTTGGCTTGGTGCACGGAGATCTATCTGAATTCAATGTGCTACAGAACGACGAAGGTCCCGTCATCATCGACTTGCCTCAAGCGGTCAATGCTGCAGCCAACAACAATGCTAAAAGTATGCTCCAGCGTGATGTCGAGAACATCACGCGATACTATGCGAGATTTGCTCCCGAGTTGGCCGACACTCACTACGCAGAAGAGATCTGGGAGTTGCACGAAAAGGGTGAACTCAAACCTGACTTCAAACTAACGGGTAAATTTGAGTTTTCGACGGTAGCCGCCGATGTCGATGCGGTGCTGCACCTGATTGACGTTGCCTATGAAGAAGAACTGGAACGGCAGGACCGAATGCGAACCCATTGATTTGGTTTTCTGTTTGGAAACACGACGACCGTCGCCATGCTGATAGAATAAGATGTAAGTCGACATTCCTATTCATTGTGAGTATGAGCAGAAAGTGAACACGTTTCGCACAACACGCATTTCCGCACATTTCAAGAGAATAATTTGAGGCTTGCCATGCGACTTTGGTACGAAATGAGAAATTTGTCGGCGCTTTGGATGGGGATCCTAACCATCCCGATCGCACTTGCGGATGATCCCAACGCTTTACAAACACAAGCCGCCAAGCAGGCATCCAACTCGTCAGTCGATCCGCCTTTGCAACTGAAACAGTACTTCCAGCCTCCTGCTGAGTTGGCTAAGGATTTTGGCAACTACCGTTCACCTCTAATATTTGACGATGGCACGGCCGTCATGAATGCAGCGGATTGGCCAAAACGACGTGCCGAAGTTGTGAAGTATTGGCATGCTGCGATGGGCGAATGGCCGCCGTTGATCGAGCGGCCTACGATCGAACTTAGCACACAAGAGCTGCGCGGCGTGGTAACGCAATACGCGATCCGAATCGAAACTGCACCAGGCCGAATCGTCGATGATGCCTTTTTGTTAATCCCCGCTGGCCAAGGTCCGTTCCCGGCGGTCGTGGTGGTGTACTACGAAGCGAACACCGGTATTGGGCGAGGCAAATCGGAGCTTCGCGACTTCGCCCTGCAACTTGCCCAACGCGGGTTCGTTACGCTTTCGTTGGGAGGTGACCCGAACACGTACTATCCCACAGTGGAACAATGCCGCATTCAGCCGCTATCGTTTCACGCTTACGAGGCTGCAACCTGTTGCAACGCATTGGCGAACCGACCGGACGTGGATCCGCATCGCATCGGAGTGGTCGGCCATTCCTATGGTGGCAAGTGGGCCATGTTCGCATCCTGTTTATACGACAAGTTCGCTTGTGGAGCAGTATCGGACCCAGGCATCGTGTTCGACGAGTCACGCGGCAATGTGAACTACTGGGAGCCATGGTACTTGGGGTTCGATCCTAAATTATCCAAGCAACGCAAGAGTGGAATCCCAAACGAACAGAATCCACGCACAGGCCCCTATGAAAAAATGATGGCAGAGGGACGTGACCTGACGGAATTGCACGCCCTCATGGCACCTCGCCCATTCTTTGTCTCGGGCGGTGCAGAAGACTCTCCCGAGCGCTGGCGAGCGCTCAATCATCTCGTCGCCGTGAACAAGCTGCTTGGGGCGGAAAACCGCGTCGCGATGACCAATCGCCCCGCCCACGCGCCCACAACCGACTCGAACGAGCAACTTTACGCATTCTTCGAATGGGCGTTGAAGCCAGCGAAGTAGAATTCCTTGAATCGCACATCGACCTGCATGACATCATCAGGCCTGAAGTCGGGTGGATGATATTGAATTGGAATCGCTTCAAAATGGCAGATCGAACCGCTGATTCTGAAATATAGAATTCCGGCGCAGGAAAGGCGGCCAATATTTTCTCTATTTTCCGCAAGGAAATGTCCGCGACGACGTCGATATCGTTGGTGAATCGAGGCTCTCCCAATGCGATTGAAGCAATCGATCCAGTGATGAAGTACGGAATGTCTAGTGTTTCGAAAGTCGAAATAACTTTGCGAGTCAAATCGCTTTCGTTCACCAGTCAAATCTCCCTCGCATCCGGGCAGAGATTTCATTTTGGACCTCCGATTCCGACCATTGTGGGTGCTGTCGGCGAACATTCGCAGTTACGCCGAGTCCCACATCCGAAAACCAATCGCTAATCGCTGCGAAGGCTTCTTGCTGCGCAAAACTTCGACCATCATTGGGTCCATCGCTTCGACAAATGGCTGTCGAGTCGGCAGTTCAGGGACTTCGTTTGGATTCATCGGTAAGTACTTTCTGAGGAGACGAGACGACAAAGGATGGCGGATCATTCTTCACGGTTGCCACTTCATCGCTCCCAAGCATAACGATCGGTGTCCTCAATGATTCTACCACGAGACATGGGCCGAGATCAGCGATAGGGCCACTTGGAATATGCATCGGCGAGGCTAACTCCCCAATTTCCATACCAGGCATATCCGTTCCGACGCTCGCTTCCGATCTCA
>JBEBHM010000628.1:0-5161 GCA_040080875.1 Pirellula sp. | reverse complement strand
CACCGAGGAAGAGCAAAACATCTACAAACAGTTTTCTCCCGACTTCTTCGATCTCGTCGTTGTCGATGAGTGTCACCGCGGCAGCGCAGCCGATGACGCGGCATGGAGAAAAGTCCTCGAGTACTTCTCGTCGGCAACACAAATCGGACTTACAGCAACTCCCAAAGAAACCAAAGAGATCTCGAACATCCAGTACTTCGGTGACCCGATCTATACGTATTCTCTGCGTCAAGGCATATCAGATGGTTTTCTTGCTCCCTACAAAGTCGTTCGTATCGGCATCGACAGGGATCTCGATGGTTGGCGACCCGAAGTTGGACAAACCGATAAGCACGGCACAGTCATCGAAGACCGCGAATACAACGACAGCGATTTTGATCGAAACCTGATTCTCGAGAAACGGACGGAACTTGTCGCTGCGAAAGTCACCGAGTTCTTGAATGCGACCGATCGTTTCGCGAAGACAATCATCTTCTGCGAAAACATCGATCATGCCGAGCGTATGCGGCAAGCCATGGTCAATGCCAATCCGGATCTTGCAGCAGCCAACAACAAATACGTGATGCGTATCACGGGGGATAACGATGAGGGCAAAGCGCAGCTCGACAACTTCATTGACCCAGAGTCACGATACCCAGTAATTGCCTGCACATCGCGACTGATGAGCACGGGCGTCGATGCTCAGACTTGCCATCTCATCGTGCTCGATCGTCGTATCGCTTCGATGACGGAGTTCAAGCAGATCATCGGGCGCGGCACTCGTATCAATGAAGACTATGACAAGCTGTTCTTCACCATCATGGACTTCAAGCGAGCCACCGCGCTCTTTGCCGATCCTGATTTCGACGGCGATCCAGTTCAAATTTATGAGCCTAAGGACGATGAGACAGTAGTGCCACCTGACGAGCCTACCGCAGACAACCAAGTGCACGAGGTTCCTCCTACTGATTACGACCTTCATGGGGACATTGGTCAGAATGACCAAACGACCGGAAACCCTGCGAACAAGTACTACGTCAACAACGTCGAGGTTCGCGTTGCAACCGAGCGAGTCCAGTACCTCGACGCGACTGGCAGACTTATCACAGAATCTCTGAGAGACTACTCCAAGAAAACAATTCTGAGCGAGTATTCATCGCTGGATCAATTCCTAACCGTATGGAACGATGCAGAGAAAAAGCAAGCGATTTTGGAAGAACTCGCGATCAAAGGAGTCTTCCTAGACGAATTGGCAGATCAAGTGGGACGCGATTTTGACGCTTTCGATTTGGTCTGTCATGTGGCCTATGACCAAAAACCACTTACACGCAAAGAGCGCGCGGACAAAGTGAAGAAACGCAACGTCTTCGCCAAGTATGGTGAACAAGCACGCGCCGTTCTCGACGCGCTTTTGGAAAAGTATGCTGATAGTGGGCTACGAAGCGTTGAGTCTCTGGACATCCTCCGCGTAGAACCGCTTTCGACTATGGGAACTCCTTTAGAAATCATCAAATTGTTCGGTGGCAAGCCTGGATATCTCGCCGCACTTCGCGAACTTGAAACTGCCTTGTATCTGGAAGCTGCTTAACCTATGTCCAATGTCTCGAATATCGTCAAAGCCATCCAGGACATCATGCGCAAGGATGCCGGTACTTATGGCGACGCTCAGCGCCTGGAGCAGCTTGGCTGGATGTTGTTTCTTAAAATATTCGACGACCGTGAAAAGGAAATGGCGGTCATTCAAGACAACTATCGATCGCCACTCCCAAAGCAACTTCGCTGGACGACCTGGGCCGTCGACGACGAAGGGATCACCGGCGATGCCCTGCTCGACTTTGTCAACAATACGTTGCTGCCGAAGTTGAAAGCTCTCACCGGCGGTGGAGACAAGATCGGCGGCCTCATCCGCATGGCGTTTGACGATGCCAACAACTACATGAAGAATGGCACGTTGATGCGGCAGGTCATCAACAAAATCAACGGCATCGACTTCAATGCCTCTGATGATCGCCACATGTTCGGCGACATCTACGAGAAGCTCCTCAAAGACCTCCAGTCGGCTGGAAACGCCGGCGAGTTCTACACCCCGCGTGCTGTCACCCAGTTCATCGTCGAGCAGGTCAATCCCCGCCTCGGCGAAACCATTCTTGACCCCGCCTGCGGCACCGGGGGTTTCCTTGTCTGCGCAATCGAGCATCTCCGCAAGCAGGCCAAAACCGAGGCACACGAGCGCACGATCCAGGACTGCATCGCCGGCATCGAAAAGAAGCATCTCCCGCATGTCCTGTGCATGACCAATCTCCTCCTACACGGCATCGACGTCCCCTCCAACGTCCGGCATGACAATACCCTCGCCCGCCCACTGCGAGACTGGGGACCGAAGGAGCGTGTTGATGTCATTGTCACCAACCCACCGTTCGGCGGCATGGAGGAAGACGGCATCGAGTCCAACTATCCCGCCGAGTTCCGCACCCGCGAGACCGCCGACCTTTTTCTCGTGCTCCTTATGAAGATCCTCAAGCCCGGCGGCCGCGCCGGTCTCGTTTTGCCGGATGGAACTCTGTTCGGCGAAGGCGTCAAGACTCGCATCAAGGAAGCCCTCCTCACCGAGTGCAACCTGCACACCATCGTCCGTTTGCCCAACGGGGTTTTCAATCCCTACACAGGTATACGTACTAACCTCCTTTTCTTCACCAAAGGTGTCCCAACGAAAGAAGTTTGGTATTACGAGCACCCCTATCCGCCTGGTGCCAAGAGCTACAACAAAAGCAAACCCATTCGGATCGAAGAGTTTGATGCAGAACGCGCCTGGTGGGGCAAGGAGAAGGACGGCTTCAAGTCCCGAGTTGAAAACGAGCAGGCCTGGCGTGTCTCTATCGAAACAATCAGGGCTGGCTACTTCAACCTAGACCTCAAAAACCCACACAACTCCGATACCGGCCCTGGCGATGTGGAACATCTCCTGCCCGAATACGAAAAGCTTCTCGCTCAGATCGCGGAAACACGCGCCAAGCTGAAACAGGAACTCCACCTCGCACTCACCGTCACCGCCGGGACTGCTGAATGAAGGTGGAAACGTTTTTTGAGATGTTCGACCAGTTCGCCGACTCGCCCGACGCGGTGGTGAAGATGCGCGCGCTGGTAATGAACTTGGCGGTGCGAGGAAAGCTGGTCCCCCAAGACCCGACCGACGAACCGGCTCTTGCTCTGCTGGATCAAATCGCCGCACACAAAACTGCCTTGGCCCGGGGGGGAAAGCTTCGTGGCTCAACCACCGTCAAACCAATGGCCGGCGACGAAGCCGAGTCAGAGCTCCCGTCAAATTGGACTTGGGTGCGCTTCGGCGAAATCATGGTCAACCGCGACGGGGAGCGGATTCCTGTCAGCAAGGAAGAACGCGAAACCAAGGCGAAGACATACGACTACTACGGCGCGTCAGGAGTAATCGACAAGATCGACGGCTATCTCTTCGACAAGCCACTCCTGCTCATCGGAGAAGACGGCGCGAATCTCATCAATCGTTCAACGCCCATCGCATTCATTGCACGAGGGAAATATTGGGTGAACAACCACGCCCATGTTCTGGACGGCATCTCAGAGGATTTCCTCCAGTTCGTCGAGCTGCACATCAACGCTATCAATCTCGAAAAATACGTCACCGGCTCCGCGCAGCCGAAGATGAATCAGGCAAAGATGAACAGCATCCCCATCGCGCTCCCGCCGCTCGCCGAGCAGAAGCGGATCGTGGCGAAGGTGGAGCAACTGATGGCATTGGCGGACGTGTTGGAAACGCAGCTCGCCGCCGCCCGCACCACCGCTTCAGCGTTACTCAATGCGGTCGTTCACGAATTGACTCGCGAAGGATTGATGCACACCGGGGAATTTTGACTTCGGCGGAAATTCATTGAACAAATCTTGGTAGTTTAGATCACTTACGAACGAGACAACGACAAAATCTCTAAGGCTTTCGATGCCTAGAAAAGTAAATATCCAATGATCGGAATTTCCCCAGAGCAAGCGGCGAGTCAAGTCATCAATGAATTAGCAATTAGAAGGGAAGACATCGCCCGGGCGAAAGATTGGATCATTCATTTTACGGGCACGAATGTTTCGGGAATGGTTCAAGAGTGGCTTCGGCAGCAGTCAATCGTCGAAGTTCGAGAAATAAATACTTATGCTGAGGACTGCGGTGAGACGCTATCAATTGTTGCACGCGCATACAGCGTGCGACTTGCGTTCTATCATGCATTGTGGGAACTCATTTCCGCTGGCGTTTTGGTATCGACGGCTTCAGTTGGAACTTGGGAAGCCCCACTTTGCTATCGAACTCCTCACGGTTCGGGTGGAATTCCCGTTCATCAGATAAGTTGTCCATTTCCAGATAGAATTCATCGACTTATCGGCGAGTATAATTGGGTGCCTGACACGGACGTGTTCATAAAGGGAATCGACTGTAGTTCATTGCACTTAGGCATTCTTGAAGCCATCGACCAAGCAATATCCTGTTTTCGCCGCGGGCTTTATATGCCGGCCACCGTAATGCTTGCTGCGGCTGCAGAAGGAACTTGGACGGAGAGCGGTGCTGCGATTGCAAAATCACTCTCGGACGCGAAGCTTCTAGCGATCGTTTCGGACCCGTTCTCAGGCTTTGCTAAGGTAGTTTCTGAGGTTCGCAAGACCCTTGAGAGCAAGGGCAAACCGTTGCTTCAAAAGGCCGGACTCACAATTCATCAAGTCGTCGATGCTGAGATTTGGACGACGGCGCTTCGGGAACGAAGAAATGCACTGCATTGGGGAAAAGCGAAGAGCTTCTCTGCCGACCACTCCGAAACCGGAACACTGCTTATGGCTGCGCCGCAGCATCTCGGTACCCTTGAGGCAATTAGGTCCGTGTGCTGATTCCCGAGCCGTCGGGTTCGCCACCCCCGACGGCTCCATGCATGAGTCAACCAAATTGTCAAAGATCAGAGTTACGGAACAGCACGCTTTCTGCTTGGTGGTAATCTTGCCACCAAGCACGATCTGACCCTTGTGGAATCTTCCACAACCGATGTTTCCCCATAGAACTCATGTCAATTGAGCCATGAGGCAAGATTGCCTGATGGTTCAAATTGCTACACTTTTGGCCGGCTACAAGAATATGTCCACCGAAGTGAACCATGAGGAAATATTTCCTCATGGT
>JBEBHM010000627.1:0-5189 GCA_040080875.1 Pirellula sp. | reverse complement strand
TCCGGAATATGCCGCAAGACGTCTAGCGTACGTTCGAGATCTTGTGGCAGCGGAGCTTCAAATGACATCCGATCACCCGTCATAGGATGTGTGAATTCAAGCTTCGCAGCGTGCAGCGCCTGTCGATCAAGTACGATTTCAGCGTCATCAGGCATCGGCCGCAAGCCACGGACTTGTCTGCGTTGTAACTGGACGCGTGTGACCTGTGAATGTCCGCCATACAATCGATCGCACAAAACAGGACATCCGATATGCGCAAGGTGCAGGCGGATTTGATGAGTTCGACCCGTCTTGGGAAATACGTTGACAAGTGAATAGCCGCGAAATCGTTCGATCACTTCGAAAAGTGTCTCTGCGTCTCGGCTTGAGGAGTGCCCCGATCGGCATGCCATCTTGTCGCGCTGATATGGGTGATGACCGATCGGATGAACGATACGGTCTCGATCGCGATCCAAATTGCCTGCGACGATTGCCAAGTAAGTCTTATTCACATCGCGAGCTTCGAACTGGGCGCACAATTTGAAGTGCACTTCGTTTGTTTTAGCAATAGCGATGACGCCGCTGGTATCTCGGTCCAAACGGTGCACGATTCCAGGTCGAGTCGGTCCGCCTGCATTGCTCAAGGATTGGAAATGAAAGGCCAAGGCTGCGGTCAAAGTACCTGACCAGTGACCTTTGGCTGGATGGACTACCATCCCAGGAGGCTTGTTCACGATCACAATGCAATCGTCTTCGAACAAAATATCAAGCGGGATATCTTCCGCAACAGGTCCATCGGTCGGTGGCGGGGGCAATAGGTTAATTGCCACTTTCTGCCCGGTATAGACTTTGAATGCCGGCTTAACCACCTGGCCATTCACCTTCACTTGATTGTCCGCGACGATTTTGCGCAAGAAGACACGACTGTAACCATCGAGTACAAACGTCAAGAACATATCCACGCGTTTTCCGGAGTGCTCTTCTTCGACCGTAAATTCAACGTCTCGTCGCTCGATAGCAACGGGACTTAATGACGACGAAACAGCTGCAACGTCTGCGTCATCGAGAATTTCGGTCTCATCCAGCGGGATATTTTCCACGCTACTTGGGGTCTTCGGTGGTTTTGGGCGGATCGGAGGTAACGGATTGCGGTTGGGTCACTGCAGGGTTTTCGGCAGCGGGACTTTCGGCTGCGGCCGGCTTGGACTCGGCTGGCTTGGACTCCACAGGTACTACGGGTGGTGCGGTCGGCACCTCCGTCGAGGGTACGGAAGTCGCCGGTACCGAAGTCGCGGTTGTTTCTGCAGAGCCTGGCGCTGGCGTATCAGACGCGCCCGGCAAGAGAGGCTGTATTTGAGGCAAATCGAAAGTCGGTGCTGCAGGCAATGGTTGCTTGGTGGGTGGAGTCGGATTTAAAACAGCACCCATGGGGCGATTTTGTTTTTGTGTAAACCAATCATAAAATTGTTCGCCCGCTTTGCTTTCGAGCCAAGCGATACGTTTGTTGACTTCCGCTTGAAAATCAAGATTTACTCCGGGAACGACGGCGACTTTTCGGTAGTAAGAGATCGCCTGTTCGCGATCGCCCAGTCCTTCGTGTGCTTGAGCCAGTCCATACATGGATCGTTCTTTGAGAAAGGGGTCGGATGCTTTTTCGGCAACGACTTTGTATTCGTCGATGGCTTGTTTATAAAACTGATCTGAAAGATCTCGGTCGAGATAGACTTTTTCCAACGCACGCGAGACGAAGGCATCGCCGGTAGTTTGTTTGGCCCAGAGACCAGCCGTAGTATTCCCGTAGTCGGTGGAAATTGCGTTTAGGTCGGAGGTGTCAGTATCTGAAAAATAGAAGGCGGTCCAAGCCTTGGCGGAGGCGTGTTCGGTTACCGAGGAATAGATGCCATAGGCCAACAACGACACGACGACGACTCCTACCGTCACGAGAAGGATTGGTAGGGCGTTCTTGACTTTGACGAAGAGGGCTTCGATCTTGTCGGCAAGCAAATTCGATTCTTGGATCTGTTTTCGTTCGCTTTTCATAGCATCATGCCGCCTAAGGAATGGCGATTACGTGGATTTTTCAACGTGGAAAGCCCGTCAGTATAAGGCGACTAGCCAATTTCCTCAATAGTGTTCCAAGGCTTTAGCGATGCGTGAGGGCCTGCATTGGAACAAAAGGAAAGGCAACCCCCAGCACACAATGACGGATGTGGGATTCCCAATGTTTCCTTACATCAAGATTCGGAGAAGACTCCGGTGGTTTGATTTTCGAGATCACACCGCGAAGGGGGCAAGACCGTTGGTTCTGGCGTAGTTGCGAGAGTAACCGCCTAGCCCAAATCCAAACGCCCGCGAGTTGAATTCAATTGCTCGCGGGCGTTGTATTAGGTTAAAAGTGGGCAGCTATTGGGCGGGTGTCATTTCGGAACCGCTTCAAAGCCGCTAGGTGTCATGGCAAACGTTCCTTTGCCTTGCGTCAGCGATCGGATCTCGTTGGCATAGTCGAGCATTTCTGCCAACGGCACCTGAGCTTCGATTCGACACGTGCCACCCACATCCTGCGACGACGAAAGGCGAGCGCGCTTGCGAGAGAGGCTGCCAATAACGCTTCCTTGGAATTCGCTGGGAACCTCGACGTCCAGTCGAACCATCGGTTCAAGCAATTCCAAATCCGCACGCGGCAACACTTCCTCTCGTATCGCTTCCCAAGCACATCGACGGAACGATAACTCGGACGAGTCCTTTACGTGCTCTTGACCATCCATGAGCACGATGCGAACGCCGACAACTGGGTAGTTGCCGAGCAGTCCGCATGACAGCGCCTCGACCATTCCTTCGCGAATCGCCGGAATGTAGGATCGCGAAATCCGACCTCCCGACACTTCATCGCGAAACTCAAACTCGATTTCCGAATCAACCGGCAGCGGCTCCAATCGCCCAACGATGTATGCGAATTGGCCTTGGCCGCCGTTCTGCTTCCTAAACCGATATTCGAACGGAACCACACGACTTGGACGCTCTTTGTAAGCCACTTGAGGTCGCCCTACATGCACTTGGCAGTGGTGGTCGTCACGCAATCGTTGGATGTAGACGTCCAAATGCAATTGCCCCATTCCTGCAATCAGCATCTGACCTGACTCTGCATCGGTCCAATAGCGAAACGTTGGATCTTGCCGACGGAAACGCTCGAGGGCTTTGACCAAACGGTCCGAGTCCTCTCGCCCCTGCGGCTCAATCGACAATTGCAAAACGGGTTCGGCCACAACAATACTTTCAAGTGCCACGCGATATTTGTCCGCCACATACGTATCTCCCAGTACGCTATCAAGTCCGATCACTCCGCATATATCGCCAGCTTCGGCGACGTCAATCTCTGTGCGTCGATCCGCGTGCATACGAACCAACTTCGGAAATCTCTGCCGCATGCCCGTGCGAGCATTGATATACGTTTGCCCTTTCTCAATCTGACCTTGGTAAACACGCATGTAAGTCACGGGACCGAAATCCTCGACGATCGTCTTAAATGCCATCGCCACAGTCGGCTCGCCGCAATCGCTCGAAAGAGCTACCATGGGCGATGCTTTGAGTTCAGCGGCTGTTTGACGCAAGTCATGCGCCCATACTGGTCGATCGGTCGGGGCTGGCAAGTAGAACGCGACGCCATCCAAGAGTTCTTGAACAGCACAGTTCTTGCCGGCACTTCCCATGAACACGGGCGTCATCTGGTGCGCCATAGTAGCACGCCGAATCGCTCGTCGAATTTCATCGACGCTCGGCTCGCAACCGCTAAGCACGCATTCCATCAACCTATCGTCGACCCAAGCGACTGCCTCCAGCATTTCGCTCCTCGCCAAGTTCGCTGTGCCGGCCTGCTCGACGGGCACTTGCTCACGTCGGACGACTTCGCCCCATTGGCCATCAAAGTAAACGGCTTGCATGGTAACTAAATCGACGACGCCAACAAAACTGTCTTCGCTGCCGATCGGCAACTGCAATGGGACCGCATTCGTCTTGAGCTTGGAACGCATTTCGCGGATTACGCGATGAGGATCAGCCCCGACGCGATCCATCTTGTTGATGAACGCAATGCGAGGCACACCGTAACGACGCATCTGCTGATCGACTGTGTACGACTGGCTTTGCACGCCACCCACACTGCATAGGACCAGCACAGCACCATCCAACACACGAAGACTGCGTTCGACTTCGACGGTGAAGTCAACATGCCCAGGCGTGTCGATGATCTGGAATACGTGTTCTCGCCAATCAACGCTGGTGACCGCTGACGATATCGTGATGCCGCGTTTTCGCTCAATCGGATCGCTATCCATGGTGGCACCGATTCCGTCCGCGCCGCGAACGTCGTGGATCTCGTGAATTCGGCCACAGTAGTACAGCATTCGTTCCGTCAGCGTGGTTTTACCCGAGTCGATGTGGGCGGAGATGCCTATATTTCTGAGTCGCTTAATTTTGGTCATTTTCAAGTTCTCGATGATTGGTTGTGAATAAGAAGTTGGGTGGGAGGCTGATAAGCGGTGTGGAATCGGCGTAGCCTAGCCTCGAACCTGAAGCTCCTGCTGGACAAGCCAGCAGGGGGCAGGCAAGCGGGGGGCAAGCCAGCGGGACAAGCCAGCAGCAGACAAGGAGGCCGTCTCGCTTTCCGATATTACACATCATTCGCTTAATTGAGCCTGAGGCGCTAGCCGATCGATCATAAAGCTCGGCTCATCACAAAGCCATCGAATGATTTGAGACGAAAGTGAGACGGCCTCCAAGCCAGCGGGGGGCAAGCCAGCGGGACTAGCAAGCAGGGGCAAGCAGGGGCAAGCAAGCGGGCACGCAAAGAGGGCAAGACTCTTGCCGCGCTAGACTATCGCGGCGCGATCGGCAACCAATCGAGTGGAGACACCACCGGAAAGAGAATTGAAGTTGCGAAGAAGTCTCACGACGAAATCCAGTAATTGAGAAAGACTATTCACCAGAACAGAATTCTAGACACAAGAACGATGGAATGGTTCGGGCGAAACCCAAACGCTTTCGTCAAGTCTCCCTACGTGACCAACGCACCAAAAGAACTTGAGGCATTCATGCGAGGGGGGCGAGGGTTGCTCAATCTGCTTAGAATGCAGTTGGCTTCGACGATACCTATGGCAACTGGGAGCGGAAAATCAGTTCCGCGGAGCCTGCTTACCCACTGCGCGAGGCAACTT
>JBEBHM010000626.1:0-5196 GCA_040080875.1 Pirellula sp. | reverse complement strand
GCAAGAGCGACCCACGGACCAAAGCCCTCATCATTACCCACATCTCGTAGGTTAATATCGTACTCGTACTCAATGAAATGGTACTCGTACTCGTACTCGAATAGACAAGCCCTCTTCGAGTACGAGTACGAGTACCGCCCTACTGGCTGAGTACGAGTACGAAAGCCTGCGATTTTTGCAAAAGGCAACTGGACTTGTCGGTAATGATGAGGACCAAAGCCCGAGCCTCAGCAGCTCCATCAACGAAAACACAGAATCGAAGTTGGCAAAGCCTCGTGGCCCCGCAGTGAGCAGTTGGGGAGGTGAGCAGTTGGGGACACCTGCTCTACAATGGGTACAACCGCTGCATCTGGACATTTGCATTTTTTCTTCAAACGGCGGGCTTCGATCTGTCGATGACATGCAATTGACAGAGTCAATCGAGCACCAGGATGCTAATTGCGATTGTGGTTGTTTCCGTTGTGCAGGGATGTGGCACCGGAAAATGAACTTGCTCTCCTTTGCTACATCCCAATTATGGCTCGCAAGAAAAAACGCGACGACTTGAACCCGCAACCATTCCCGGCCAGCGGCACCTCCGACTCCATCGATCCCGGACGCCAACCTCGGCTACTCGGTTGGATTGTGTTGATCCTTGGTTCATTCAGCACTTGGTATTGGTATCGACCGCTTCCTTCGTCCGTTGCCGAGACATTGCACTCGACACCTAAGGGTCCAACGAGCATATGGGCAAACGGTCGATTCGATTTACCCAGTCTGGAAACGCTCGTCGAAGAGGATTCGCAGCAACCGCATAGTCGAACGCAAACCGAGACCACTCCGGAACTATTAGGCAAGCCTGGCGTGGCGCTACTACCTCAGATCGACCCATTGCCCAACGTTCGCGATGTGCTTAATAAAACGTCGGTTCCGCTCCTGCCGCCGGTCCCACCCATCCAAGTTTCGTCGCAATCCAGGCCTGAGACGTGGAGTCCTGAACAGCAATCGCCTGTCCTATCGAGACCCTTGTTGAAAGCTGGCGATGCATGGCCTGATATAGGCTACGTTCCCGAAAGCCATACGAACCGCGGGCTATCTCAAAATAAAATGGAGATACCACCGATGACGACTTCGCACATCCCTCCGCTGCTCGAAACCGGCATGCGCACAATTCGATTGGCGGATGAAGCAGAGAAGTCTGAGGGCTTGCCTGCGAGACCAACCACTAAGGCGACCAACGACGCTCCGCCTCGCCAACCTCAGTTCATACGTCAGCCTGCCAGGAAACCCTAGGGCAAGCGCGTCTTCAATACTGAATACTGGGATTGGGGGTAGTGGATCTTGTAAAAGATCCCAATGCCGCAGGATCTTTAACAAGATCCACTACCCAAAAACCAAATCCACTACCCAGAACCAAGGTGTGAAGACACACTTACTCATTCATCCTTGTGCCCGTTACCAAGCACGTTGGCAGTGATCGTATTCTCGTTGCTCCCTTTCGTGACGATCGACGGCGAATCGCTTTTCTTCGGTTGGTCTCGATCGTCACGAATGATGTTGCCCGTGACCAATGAATTTCGAACGCTTTCCAATCGCAAGCCTGAACCGTCGGAATCCAAGATAGAATTCCCAGCGATGTTACACCGATTGCAATTCGAGAATTGGACGGCAGCCGCTTGACGCCAAACTCCTGCAATGCTGTTGTTGCTCAATATGCAATCGTCGCAGTCTCGAAACATGATTCCGTTTTTTTCCGCGTTGTCGAAACCGTTGACGAGATAGCGAGGGTTGCGATCAAAATTATTGAGGCCAACGACGACATTGCTAGATCTCTCGATGAGAAGGTCCAGTTCAAAGCCTTCCCAAAACGTATTCCCGGTAATGGTTACGCCGCGAGTATCTTGGATGTGAATATTCGTTTGGATATCGCTGAAGACGTTATTGCCAATCGTAATGTTCCCTTCGCGAGTGGTCGTTCGCCCAGCGCGACGTTGTAACGAAGGATCTTGGCCGGCCCCTTGGATTCGAATGTTGGCGCAACCTGGAGCTTTGCTGCTGTGCTGAATCGTGCAACCAGTGATCGCAACTTCGCCAATGCTGCCGCCCGTGCTGTCGAGCCATACGTTGGCAGTGGGTGGAGCCTGTGGACCCATATTGCTTTCGATATCGCAAGTGCCGATGTGAACATTGCGAACATTTCCTCCATGCGAAACGATGCCTCCGCCGGTGCAGTAGCTGATATGACAACCGAGGATATTGCTTTGGTGCAGATTCACATGGTCGTAAAAGATGCCGATGCCCGAGTTCTTGTAGATGTGGCAGTCGCTGATCAAGATGTTTCGATTGAGCCGTACCAGGTGAATTCCATGTTGGCACTCGCGAATCGTGGTTCGCGAGATGGACAATTGCATCGTGCCGTCCGCTTCGATGCCATTCGCCTGCGTATGTGCGCCGATGATTTCAATTCCATCGACCATTGGCATTCGTTGCATTTCCAAAACGGTTGGCTTGAAGGATTCGGGGGCAGCAGTCCCAGAGTGGCTTCCACGAAATGACAAGGCCGGGCCTTTTCCGTACATTTTTAACGTCGCCACACCCTCCCCTGAAATGCTGGTTGCACCGCTCTTGGTCAGATCGATGGTGACGGTCCGTTCGAGCTTGTACACCCCTTTTTTGAGTCGAATCGAACCAACGCCTCGGTTGATGAGCGCTTGCAGTTGTTCCGAAGCATCTTGTAGGCCGTCGTTCGGGATCTCGGCGTACACCTGCGCGACCACGCGTTCGGGGCAAAGCAATTTCAAGACGAAGATCAACGCGAACAGCAGTGCAGACCATGGCAACTTCATTTACATTCTCCGCTATCATGAGGTGGTACGCCGGTTGTGCAATTCAAAGAAACGCACTAGTGCTTTGTCCAGCTTAGATTTATGGGGTGAGCCGCAGGCGCTAGCCGCGTTTTTAATCGCAAATCATCGTATCGCAGCTAGCGCTTGCGGCTCAAAGCAACCCCAATTTTTAATCTGGACGGAGCACTTGTGCTTTGTCCAGCTTAGATTTATGGGTAGTGGACCTTGTTAAAGGTCCTGTGGTTCAGGGATCTTTAACAAGATCCACTACGTCCAACCCCAATTTTTAAGCTGGACGGAGCACTAGGTCGATTGTAACCATTCGTATGCAAGGATTTCATGTCGCTGCCAATTGTTGTTCTCCCAAACAATGAAAAATGGGATTGCCATCAATGTGGTGTTTGCTGTCGCGGAAGTGTCATTCCATTAAGTGATGAGGACTTAGCGAGGCTTCGAAGTCAACACTGGGACAAGCACCCCGACTACCAAAACATTCGTACCGTGGTTCGAATGGGATGGTCTAGACGAACTCGTTTGGCACATCGAAGGGACGGATCGTGTGTTTTTCTGACCGAGAATGGGCAGTGCCGCATCCACTCGGAACATGGGATGGAAGCCAAGCCGAACATCTGCCGTGTCTTTCCCTTGCAATTGGTACCTGGGAACAAACAAGCAGCCCTGACGGTTCGTCGAGCTTGCCCGTCGGCTGCTTTGGATCGAGGGCAAGCAATTCAGCGGCATGTTCCGTTCATTCAGTCCCTGGTTCGCGAGGGACGATTGTCCACCAAGCCAATTGATCCGCCTGCGTTCAAAGCAAATGATCATCGAGATTGGAGGACGATTGAGACTTTATTGGACTTGGCTGCAGGCCTGCTTCAAGACGATCGTTTTCCGCCTGTCCGCCGAATCGCGCACCTGCTTCGCTTCGCCGGACTCCTTGAATCTGCAAAGACCAAGGCGTTTTCGGACGAAAAATTGCTGGAGCTCGCTGGAACGCTAGCCGAATTGGCTCCGGAAGAATCGCGTGAGTTCTTTCAGGATCGACAATCACCTTCATGGTATGGCCGAATCTTGTTTCGACAGATCTCTTTAGAGTATGCACGACTGCACGCGGGAATTCGAAAAGAGTTGACTTGGAAGGAGCGTATACGTCTGTCGACCACCGGTTGGGTTGTGTTTCGTGGCCGCTCGTTGCCGAGATTGGGCGCGCCGTTCGCGTCGGCCGATTTTGACGACCTGGAAAAACCGTTTGATCGAATGGACATGGCCGTGGATCGAGTGTTGGCTCGACACATCGAGACACTCTCGGCGTCGCATTTGTATGCCATGGCTGATCGCCAGGGTTGGTCGATCCTGGATAGCATGCGGGGGCTTGCAATGTTGTATCCGGTCGGATTGTGGTTGTTGCGCTGGGTAGCGCACGGACGTGAGCCCACAGTGGACGACATCGTGAATATCGTGGTCGCATTGGATCGCGGCCAAGGATTCGGACCGCTCACGGGAACTCTACACAAGCGTCGGCTGTCGACGTTGGGGACTCAAAGTGATTTGGAAAGACTGGTGGTTTGGTATGCATAGCGAGACGACATGAAAAACAAATCAGTTATCACTATGAGATCGAAAAAAAGGCGAATTGACGAGCCCATGTGGTTGTTTTGCTCCGCAAAGCAACTCAGCCACGCCATGCACTCATTTGTTCCCGAGCTTGACGATCGTTTCGAACTCGAACTTGGTTACCGGCTGAACGCTCAAGCGTGAACCTTTGCGCAGCAAGACCATGTTGGCTAGCCTCGGAATCTCGCGCAGCATGTCGAGCGATTGCGGAATCTTGAATTTGGATTCGAATTGGATATCCACCATAAACCAGCGTGGGTTGTCGACGGTTGACTTGGGATCGAAATGTGGATCGTTGGGATCGAGAGCGGTTGGATCGGGATACGATTCTCGAACGATTTTTGCGGTGCCAACAACGCACGACGGATCGGCATTGCTGTGATGGACGAGAACACGGTCACCGAGGCGCATCTCATCGCGCATATAGTTGCGAGCCTGATAGTTGCGAACTCCGTCCCAACAGGTCGTCTGATTCTTGGCGGTCTGCAAATCATCGATGGAAAAAACGTCAGGTTCCGTTTTCAGGAGCCAATATTTTCGTGTCTGTTTTCGCACGACTTGGGAGCTCGACGGCTTGAGCTACTCTTTGGTGGTTATGGGTTGGATATCCAATGCCATCGGCGTGCCGTCGCGCAGAATCTTGACCGAGTAGGATCGGTCGGCTGGGAGTTGTTCTACGATGCTTTTGAAGTCGTCGGGATTAAAAACCTTATGGTCTCCAATTGCCTGAACGATATCCCCTACCAGGATTCCCCCT
>JBEBHM010000625.1:0-5220 GCA_040080875.1 Pirellula sp. | reverse complement strand
GGAAGGAACTTCCGTGTTTTGGCAGTAGAAAAGAAGTATACGCTTTTTCATCCCCCAAGCCCACACCAGCCCTAGCAAAACGCAAACACCCGGTTCGTCACCGGGTGTTTGTTTATCTCAGGTCGGCTATAGGATCGTTTACCAGCCTTGTTGTGCAAAGACTTCGTCGATGGTATCCAAATACCCACGGGCTCGAATTTCGACGGGTGGAGCAGCCAGGTTGACTTGATGCCAAACAAGATCTTCGGACCTAGCCAGGACTCGGACAAGTCGAGCGCCGGTGGTTGCATCGGTTACAACAACGAACTGGCGTTTGTTCAATTCGGCTGTCTGGACAGAATTGTCGTGGCCACTGACCGCCGTGAGGTAAGCCTTGGTTCCGTCGTCACTAATGACTAGTTCATGGAACGAATTGGTCTCAAAGCTCGATCGAGCGATGGTCCATTCGGAAGTGCCATCCGCACCTACGACAGCATAGATTCCGGCATTTCGCGTGCGTGGATTGGTGTCAAACGTGTACGACATGTATTCCAGCAAGTTCGCATAGCTGGCCTTGACGCCAAGGACTGCGAAATTGTGAACGACATTCACGTCGCCCGGCGCGACCACATTCACGATATAAGAATTAGGTCCAGGTGCGTCGTCCGTGAAGGATGGTGTGACATAACTAACGGTATAAGCACCCGGAGGCAGCAGGTCGAAATCGTAACTGCCATCGGCCAGCGTCATGACGGTTGTCGTCTTTGCAGGCGTTGTTGCTGTGGCTGCGGTTGCCAAAGTGACTTCAACGCCACCGATCTTGAGTTCTACGGGATCGATCGCACCGTTGTTGTTATCGTCGATGTAGACCTTACCACGAATCGAACTTGGAATGAACGGTGAAATATCAACATTGAATGTCCCACGTGCAGTCAGAGGATCGGCGACTCCGTTGGTGGTGCCGTTGTCGATGATTTCATATGCAAATGTGTCTCGACCGCTCGCTCCCAGCGGCGCGGTGTAGGTAATCGTTCCGTTGGGATTGAGTACAACCGTTCCCTTGGTTCCTGAGCCCGGTATCACTCGGCTCACTCGAAGCGTCTGAGAGCTTTCGTTTGCTGGCCCACGCGACATTCCCGCTAGATCTTGAGTCAAATCGAAGTTCGTTGGGACACTGGCGAACACGTTGCGAGTTAACGTGGTGGCTGAAGGCGCATCGTTGACCTCGGTAATTCGCAATGTCAAAGCGACATTGGCCGTGGCGTTGGTTTGTTGACTGTCGGTGATTTGATAGGAGAACGTATCCAATCCGTTGTACGATTGAGCCGGGGTATAGACCAAATTCGAACCTACCTGAGTAACCACGCCACCGTTCGATGTGTTGACCGGTCCTGCGAGTGGAACAAAAGAAACGGTTTGAGATGATTCGTTTGCAGGGCCGGGTGTGTCGTTTGCGAGCAAAGAGGAAATGGCAAACGTAACCGCTTGATTCTCGGCTGTGACCACTTGCGGATCTGCATTTCCGATCGGTGGATCGTTCACTGGAGCGATATCAATCGTAATGGTTGCCGATGAACTTAGCGGTGCTGGTGTTGTGCCATTTAGACCATTATCTGTGGCTGTGTATCGCACAAGCACTTGCCCGAAGAAGTTCAGGCTCGGCACGAATTGAACATCGCCGTTGACGATGGATACGGTGCCGCTGTTGGAGGTCAAGTTGGCAACGTCGGTGATCGTCAACGTCTGAGCATCTTCACCGGGTCCTTTGTTCAAGCCGTTGAGAATGTTTGCGGCCGCAATCGTCAAAGTGGTGTCTTCGACGCCGCTTGCATTGCGGTCTACGGCGGTGGGCGCATCGTTCACCGGTGTGACGGTGACGGTCACCGTCGCTGTCGATGGGACGCTCGATTCGACGCTGTCGGTCATCGTGTATGTAAAGATTGCATCGCCAAAGAAATTGGCAGGTGGTGCATAGTTGACGCGATCGTCGGTTGGATTACCAGGTGTTCCCCGATCATCCAAAGAAGCCGTGCCGGTTCCGCTTGCTGGCTGAGTGAACGAAAGCAATCGCTTGGTAGCGCCATCGTTGCCAAAGTCATTCGCGATGACGTCGATCGTGGTTGAGGCGGTATCCTCGGCAATGGACACTGTATCGGTCAATGCAAAGGGAAGCACTGGTGGGATGATGAATACCTCGACATTGGCGGATGATCGCACGCCAGCGGAGTCCTCGATGGTATAGGAGAATGTCGAAGTAATATTGAATTGGCCGGTAGGTGGAGTGAAGATGACTCGTGTTCCACCGTTACCTATGCTTGCGGTTCCGATCGATGGCGCCGTTATCGTTACAATGCGAATCGTATCGTTGGTCTCAAGCGGTCCAGCGCTATCATTCCTCATGACGTCCAGAGGATTGGGTGCACTGATGCCCAATACCACGAATCTCGCGCTTTCTCCCGTATCGTTGACTGCCGTCGGAGCATCGTTGACGGGAGTCACGTTGACGGTGATGGTCCCTTCGGATTCCAATGACCCGTCGCTGATACGATAGTTGAACACGTCATTGCCGAAAAAGTTCGCGGCAGGACGATAGGTCGTAACGCCACTGACCGTTGTGATCGTGCCGCCTTGAGTCGTTGGGCTTTGAATCGAAACCAGGGATAACGCATCGGATTCCAATGGTCCAGGATTGGAACTCGTGAGAATATTCGTCGGAGCGCCCGCACCGATCACAATCAGTGAGCCGTCTTCGGCCACGGACAAAGAACCATTGAACGCCACAGGCGCGTCGTTTACAGGAGTTACCGTTATGGTCAAGGTCGCGACGGCCGATCGCACAGGATCGGAAGGCGAGTCGGTCGAGTCGGTCCCTGTGACCGTCACGATCACGCTTCCAAAGAAGTTCGCAGCAGGTGAGAAATTAAGGTTCCCAGCAACAATCGAAACCGTTCCGTTGGCTGGCGACGAAGTGATGGTCGCATTCGACAACGTCAACGTCTGCCCAGACTCGTTGCTTGGTCCTGGCGAGAAAATTTGAACTGGAGTAATCACAAGCGGCGAGGCTGGATCCTCCGCGACATTGAATTGAGTTGCAATAACTGTCGGTGCATCGTTGACCGGTGTGATCGTGATGGTGACCGTGCCAACGGCTGAGTCGTTGAGGTTGTTGCGAACCGTATAGGTAAAAATCGATGTGCCAAAGAAGTTGGCAGCAGGCGTGAAGGAAATGTTGGCACCGCCATCGACAAAACTAACGCTACCTCCTTGCGCAGGTTGCGTCACGCCAACAACTCCTCGGCTGGATCCAAAGCGATCGACGTCATTGGCGATGACATTGATCGTCGTTTGAGCGGAGTCTTCTGCGATACTGGCCGAGTCCGACATGGCGGTCAAGCGATCAGAGATCGTGATCGTGCCGGTCGGCAAAATGACCACGCTGCTGTCCAAGTACTGAGCCTGAGCTCCATACAACGCGATGCCCAAATTGTCGCCGCTTTGGCCAGGCAGTGGCAAGGGGGACGTGTTTCCGTTGAGGTTAACGACTCCTGCCGAACCGGCAACAAACAAGACGTCCACGATATTGAGGAAGCTGGCCGCTACGGATGGGTCAAGGAATGTTTGCGACGTCGCAAAACCACCTAACAAACCAACCGTTCTCGTGGCCGTCCCGTTCGATGTACGCAATACGCCGTCAGGACCATTGGTATATCGAGTTACCGGAACGACTTCTCCAGTCCCTGGATCGATGAACGTCCCATTGTCGAGGTTATGGTTTCGAGCAACCCGTGCCACTGTGTCCAAGCTTGGATCAGGGCTGGCTTGTCCTGTGATCGTTACCGCGACCGCCCCGCCTGCCGTGTCAAAGTTGTTGCTAGCAATCACAGGGTCCACAACGTTGGTCCGAGAAAGCTGGCCTATAAAGCTGATTCCAAATCGGAACGAAGTAGCGCTGTTGAGTGATGCGACTCGTACATTGCCAGCACCAACCGATGGCAATGCTTGGATCGCATTGCGAATGTTTGCTACGGTGCCCGCCGCATTGTAGATATTTCCATTGAATGCTAGCGAAATAGGCGTGGTCGTTTCGCTACCATAGCGAATCGTAAATGTACCAAGTCGAGCGTTGTTCTGGATGTCGAGCTGATTGAATTCGCCCCATTGCATCAAGAGTTTTTCGTCGACCGAGCCATCGGCATTGGTGAATGACAAATCGTGGTAAGCGCTGAATACGCCGCGCGGTGTTCCTGGACGCAGGTCGGCCATCTGGGTTCGAATAATCAGGCGTTGGCCTGTACTCACTATTGCATCGGGAGCTGGTGTAGCGGGATTCGAGTCCGCCAGCTCAGCGCCCGCGGTTCCGTCGGCGTTCACTGAGAATATCTTGTAGCGAACCTCGACCAATTCCCCAACACCTTCACCGGTGTTCAAAGCATTGATGACGGCCAATGCATCCAGTGGGGATAGGCTATTGTCACCGTCCACGTCGACGTACGAAGAGTGATCATTGGGGCCAGGTTTATTTGCTAACGAACCTGTTCCCTCGGTGTTGAGTCGGTTGATGACCACCAGCGCATCCAAAGGGGAAATGGTGAAGTCACCATTAACGTCTTTAGCCGCCAAAGGGTTCTGGAAGGGCAGATCGCCCGCCATCAAATGACGATTTTCAAGTGCCTCGAGACGAAGCATCCGCTTCATCCAAGTTCGTCGAGCCGTTTTATTGACGCGATTTCGGGAAATGGGCTGTTGGGCCTGACGTTTTGGCGAAACGGTCATCGATTCTTCCACCGTAGAGACAAGTAAGGAATTGCAATGGAAAGAGAAATCTGCAGAGAGAAACACAGTCCCTACAAACTCCCGTACTGTGAGGGTACTTGGCAATGCAACAGTTTTCAATGCACTTCTTCCCTGGTCTTCCTAAATTACTTAGGCCGCCCAGGTTCGCGCTTGAATTTGCCGTCCCTAACAGTTTTTCCTGAAAAGACTTTTTTTAGAGCAGGATTTACTCAAGAAGTTCCGCACCGGTGGAAATTACGTGTTTGCCGTCGCTTTGGCGAGGAATGCATTTTTCTAATGCGACGGTGGGCCGCAAATTTCCCAATCGGCGCAAACGGCTCGAGGTTGCTTGTCCTACGGCCGTGATTTCTATTTACGCCATTCCGCCAGATCCTCTATTATTGCCGGGTTGTCGGAGTCCCGAGCCTCAACCTAGAGGTGCAGGTTGATGATGGATCGTAAGGATTG
>JBEBHM010000624.1:0-5222 GCA_040080875.1 Pirellula sp. | reverse complement strand
GCAAATGGCATCGATCGAGTTTTTCATGTCATTGGAGCGGATGTGTCCATTTCCAAATTGGAAATTCGCGACGGTAATTCAGGGGCGCTGAACGGTGGTGCGGTATTGGTCGAAAGCGGTGCAACGTTAACTCTCGAACAAGTGAGCCTGCAGTCAAGCACAGGCCAACGCGGCGGCGGAATCTATAGCGACGGCAGTCTTACGCTACAAGATGTATACTTTCATGGAAACACATCCACGTTGTCCGGCGGGGGACTCAGTTTGGCCGGACAAACGACCATGCTGAATGTCACCGTGAGCAGCAATACTGCATCCAGTGGGGACGGAGGTGGTATTGCTCTTCGGAGCGGATTACTGAACGTTGTGAATTCAACTATTTCGGGGAACACCTCGTCAGTCTCCGGTGGAGGACTGCATGTTCTTGGAAACGCAACCCTGCAGAACGCAACCATTACCAAGAACAGTTCTGGAGTTGGAAGCGGCGTTCAAGTCGCCAGCGGAGGCAACGTTTCAACTCGAAATACGATCATCGCGAACAACTTGGGTTCCAGTGATGTAGCCGGGGCCTTCACGACGCTTGGTAATAACCTCATTGGAAACGCCGGGAGTTCAACGGGTTTTACGGTCGGAGGCAATAATGACCAAATTGGAGATGGCGTGACTCCGATCGATCCGATGTTGGAAGCGCTCGGCTACAACGGAGGCTTCACACCCACGCATGCATTGAAAACGGGAAGTACCGCGATCAACGCTGGGTCGATCTTCGGAGCTCTGCTGATGGATCAACGCGGCATATCACGCACTGCTACCCCGGACATTGGCTCATTCGAGAGTTCTGTGACTACGATAGTAAATCACACAGAACAATCGGTTAATAACAGCTCTTCGGGCACCCAAGAAACCAGCTCGAGTTCGCGTGGTAGCCAACATGCCGTCGCAGTAGCGGCGGATGGCAGTTATGTCGTTGTCTGGTCAGACGATTCGATCGATGCAAACGGCTGGGGAGTTGCAGCACGGCGGTACAACGCCGACGGCACAGCGATCGGTTCCGCCTTCCTCGTAAATACGAACGAAACCGGAGACCAGCGCTGGGCAGCCGTCGCGTCGGATAAATCTGGGCGATTCGTGGTTGCTTGGACTGCCGAGGATGGCTCGAACACCGGTATCTACATGCGGAGATTCAATTCCGATGGCTCTGCGATTGATGCATCGGATGTCTTGGTAAACTGGCAAGCAACATCGCAGAATCAATCGAATCCATCCATCGCAATGAACAACGCGGGCCATATTGTCATCGCATGGGAAAGTATTGGCGGCCCGGACGGAATCTACGCCAAGCTGTTCGACATGACGACCGTGACTGCTGGAAATCAGATTCCTACGTCCATAATAACGGTTGCTGCAAACACCGGACTATCCAATGCCGCGGTGGATCTCAACGAAGACGGTAAGTTTGTAGTGGTCTGGCAAGACGCCGTCGACACCTATGGCCAACGATTCAGTGCCGCCGGAGTCGCTCGAGGTTCAGCTATTGACCTGAGTGTTCTTTCGAATTCACGTCATGCCTCGGTAGCCGTGCAGTCGACCGGCGCTTTTGTTGTAGCCTATAGATCCGACGAGATTTTCTTCGAAGGGATCTACTTGAGGCGATTCGGTGACGATGGCACGTCGCTTGGAATATCCGTCAAGGCGAGTACCGGCACAAGCCATGTTTCACCAGCGCTCTCTATGGACTCGCTTGGAAACGTCATTGTTGTATACGAGGGTAGTGGTGACGGGTTCGGTACAGGCGTCTTTGGCAGGACCTACAGTTCAACGCTTGCATCCATAACCACACAATTTCAAATCAACGAATCGGTCAACGGCAATCAAAATTTTGCTTCCGTAGCCATGTCAAGCACTGGTAACTACGTTGCTGTATGGAGTGGGAATGGTGACCGGCCGGGCAATATCGACTCAACGGGCGTTTTCTCTCGCCAATTCGGAACAATGTCTGCGATCGCGGTAACCAACTCGCCAACTGGGACAAGCGACACGTATTCGCTCAATGAAGACTCGGTTCTAACCACCTATGCAGACTGGTTCGATTCAAGTTGGAATATCCGTCGCAAAATCACATTCAACAATCTGGCCGGGCCTAACCTAGATGACCAAGCTATCTTGGTTACCCTCGATTCGTCTAGTATTGACTACGCACGCACACAAGACTCTGGACAGGACCTCAGGTTTGTAGATGGTGATGGCTCACTGTTAGCATACGAGATCGATTCCTGGAATGAATCGGGAACATCGTACGTTTGGGTCAATGTACCTCGAATCGACGCAACATCGAGTGCAGATTTTGTTTGGATGTACTATGGCAATTCATCTGCGAGCGCCGGACAAAACCCAGGGGCGGTCTGGTTGAACGGCGCCGATGCGATCTTGCATATGGGCTCCAGCGTCGCGGATTCAACAGGGCAAAATGTCACAACGAACAACGGCACTTCATTGACCAGTGGATTCATTGGCCATGCCAGGAACTTCGACGGGACCGACGATACGATTAATCTAGGATCAGTAGGAGCAATCGATGACCTCTTTACCGGAGGCGGCACGGTTGCCGCATGGATCCGACCAACGGGTTGGGGTGAGAACAATCTTGGAAGAATTGCCGACAAGTCCTCGTCGACCGCCGGTGGTAATGGCTGGTCCCTCTATCTTGATGGAAACGACGGATCGGTTGTTTTTGAGTTCGGCTTTTCAACGACCCTCGGCAAGTGGAAAACGGCTGCGAGCACTGTTTCGCTCAATGCGTGGCAGCACATCGCGGTAACGTATGACTCTACATCGAACGTTAATAATCCCAAAATATTCATCAACGGAATCGAGGTCTCGGCAACAGAAGTCTCGACACCGAGCGGAACACCCCATTCCGATGCCGCGCAGGATCTCGTGATTGGGAACTCTAGTGTCGATACATCCCGAACATTCGCCGGATCCATTGACGAGGTTCGAGCGTACGATTCAAGTATATCCGCACCCCAAATCTCCGCCATGTACCAATCGAGCACGTCGACGCTCGTGAGCTTGAGTACACTGCAATCCGGAGCTGCTGGCGTCTTGGCCAATGATGTCGATCTGGATACGTTATCGTTGAGCGCGACCTTGGTGGGTGGACCAATCCATGCGCTGTCATTTGTTTTCAATAGCAATGGCACGTTCACGTACCAACCCGCTGCAAACTACTTCGGTTCCGACTCATTTTCGTACATTGCAAATGATGGAGTGAATTCGTCAGAACTGGTCTCAGTCACTTTGACAATTGCCTCGATGAATGAAGACGTCATCATTACTAGCAACGGTGGCGTCTCGTCGGTAACGTTAACTCAATCAGAAAACTTGTCCTCTGTCGGAACCATTTCCGCGTCGGATGCGGACACTCCTAGCCAGACATTGACGTTTAGCATTTCGGGCGGCGATGATCAAAGCCTATTTTTCATCAATTCGAGTAGCGGCGTCCTGACCTTTCTTGCCGCTCCCAATTTCGAAGCGGCCAGCGATAGCGACAATAACAATGTATACGTAGTCGAAGTTAGCGTCAGCGATGGAAACGGAAGTACCGATTCACAGACCTTTACGATCAATGTGACAGACGCCAATGAGTTCGCCGTTTCCAATCCTTTGGATGCCAACAACGCGGCCAACAGCGTCAACGAAAACGCCGCCGTCGGTAGCACGGTCGGAATCACGGCGACCTCCTCCGATACCGACGGTACAAACAACAGCGTTTCTTATAGCTTGACAAACTCAGCCAGCGGTAAATTTGCTATCGATGCGAATTCCGGAGTTGTAACGGTCGCCAGCAGCTCGCTTAACCGTGAGTCGTCCGCCTCGCATACCATAACTGTTCGGGCGACCTCATCGGACGGCTCCACGTCAGATACGACCTTTACGATTGCAATTTTAGATGTCGATGAATTCGATGTTTCGGCTATTCTAGATAGTACCTCCAGCGCGAATTCAATCTCGGAAGGGGCCGCAAATGGCTCTGCTGTCGGGCTCACCGCATCTGCAAGTGACGCTGACGCCACCAACAATTCAATTACATATTCTCTCGTACTCGATGCTGGTGGTCGATTTGCAATCGATGCCAACTCGGGATTGGTTACGGTCGCAAATGGATCTCTGCTTGATTTCGAATCGAGCGCCCTCCATTCCATCACGGTCCAAGCGACCAGTTCCGATGGTTCCTCGAGCACGCATGTCTTCGTTATTTCAGTTTCCAACGTGAATGAAACGGGCGCATCCGCCATCGCAGATGGTGATACGTCTTCGAATACCGTCATGGAGAACGCGAGTCTCGGGACGACCGTTGGGATTGTGTCTGTGGCCACGGATGCAGACACATCGGACGCAATAACGTATAGCCTGGACGACGATGCTGTGGGCAGGTTCACAATCAACGCTACGTCGGGTGTTGTGTCTGTGAGTGGTGCGATCAATCGTGAGGCAAGTGCGTCGCACAACATCGTCGTCCGAGCGACTTCTTCGGACAGTACGTTTTCCACGGCGACATTCACCATCATCGTGGGAGACGTCAACGAATTCGCTTTGTCTGGCATTACAGACACGGACTCCAGCACCAACGCGATCAACGAAAACGCGGCCAATGGAACGGTTGTAGGGCTAACGGCGTTCGCCAGCGACGCAGATGCGACCAATAACTCTGTCACGTACACTCTTTCGAATTCTGCCGGTGGTCGCTTCACCATCAACTCCACAACCGGGCAAGTCAGCGTAGCTTCGAGTACGTTGCTGGACTTTGAAGCAAGCAGCTCTCACAGCATTGTTATCGTGGCAACTAGCAGCGATGGCAGCACCTCGGTTGGCAGCTTTACCATCCAGGTTGTCAACGTCAACGAGTCGTCCATTTCAGGAATCTCCGACAACTTGCTTGCACTCAACGTGGTCGCTGAAAACGCGAGTCTCGGGACGACCGTTGGGATTGTGGCCGTGGCCACGGATGCGGACACATCGGACGCAATAACGTACGGCCTGGACAACGATGCTGGCGGCAGGTTCACAATCAACGCTATGTTAGGTGTTGTGTCCGTGAGCGGTGCAACCAATCGTGAGGCCATTGCGTCGCACAACATCGTCGTCCGAGCGACTTCTTCGGACAGTACGTTTTCCACGGCGACATTCACCATCATCGTGGGAGACGTCAACGAATTCGCTTT
>JBEBHM010000623.1:0-5226 GCA_040080875.1 Pirellula sp. | reverse complement strand
CAGACTTCAAGGTGATATGCCCAACAACTCCAAATCGCTCGCCGTCGCCCCAAGTGTTTCGAACAAAACAGCGGACCGGTCTGAGAATTCGGCCGGTGCGGCAACTGGCAAAGCCATCTGGAAGAATCTCGTCTCCGATGCGACGATCGAGGACTTGGTCAAAGAGTCCAAATCACGTTTGGATAGCTTGATTACCAGTCCAGCAAAGTTTGCAGGAGGAGGCGTTACCGGTGCGCGTCGGGAGTTCACCTTGTTGGCTTCTTTGATGGCCGTGATTTCACAGTACCCTGAAGAGATACGATGGCAGCCATCAGCTTCGTACGCGCAGCGCATCTTTGCTCGTGTGGCCCTAAACTGCAAAGTGGGCACTCAAGCAGTCTTCAATGAGGCCAAGCTGCGCCAACAGGATTTGCAGAATCTGCTCAAGGGGACCAAGCTTACCGGAAATGCAGAAGAAGTCAGTTGGGCAGATACGGCCGATCGTGGTCCAACCATGCTGATTATGGAATGGGCTCTGCGGGACAACCTCGCTCCCTCTGTCAATGCAGACAAAAAATTTAGGGAAAACTCCGAAGAAGTACTGAAGTACGCGGAGTTGATTTCCATGTTGGGAAATATCCTTGTGCAGCAGGGAATGTCCGACGCCGATGACGAACAGTACGCTCAATTTGCTGCGACCATGATTCAGGCGGCGCAAGACGTCTCGAAGGCCGCGCGGACCAACGACCCGGAACTCGCCCGCACCGCCGCTGGTCGTCTCGATCAAGCCTGCGGTAAGTGCCACGAAACTTATAAATAACGACTTACGGTGGAGAAACAGTTTGTATGGGAATCCATTTCGCGTGCCATCATTGCAACCACTCGCTGCATGTAAAGGATTTTCAAGCAGGAAAACGTGGGCGGTGTCCTGAATGCAAAGGGGCCTTTCGGATTCCAAATGCGGATGCGTCCCATTCGCTTGGGTTGGACTCGGATCTATCGACCGACTCGGTTGCGCTCGACCTCATTGGGAATGCGTCTAATCAGGCGACGCTGAGCGTCGCGTCGAAAACGAGCAGCAACAAATCGTCCAGCTCCATCCCCAGGGAGAATGCCAACGGAGCGAATCCTAGCGATCCTGCGTCCAACTCAATGGCCCCACCGACAACCCAGCCACCCCTAGCGTTGCCTCCCCCAGCTCAAACCCCACGAGGAAATGCACCGCCCACCGTTGGGTTCGCCGGAATGCCGCCTATCCTAGCGAACGCCATCAACGCGGCTTGGTTCGTACGACCACCGAGCGGTGGGCAATTCGGGCCAGCCTCTCCGCAGTTGCTCATGGACTGGATCTTGGAAAAAAGGGTTACCCAAGACTCCTTCCTTTGGCGCGAAGGAATGCCACAATGGCAATTGGCATTAGAATTGGTTCCCGAACTTTTTGATCCGCCCAAACTTGGCGAGGCTCCCCCCAAACTTGGCGAGGCTCCCACAGTCCCAGCACCCGTCTCGGACACGATATCGATTTCACAATCAGCCAATTCGGTAAGTGAGTTAGCCAAGAAGCGACGCGAAAAAAAACGCAGACAACAATTGACGGTTGTGATCGTTCTCAGCATCCTATCATTCGTGCTGCTTGTAATCCTCATTTTTGTTTTGCTTTTCCCACCCTTGAAGCCCACCGCAACGACAAGTCACATCGTCCACTCCAACAAAGGTTTCGGTTAGAAAATGATGAAGCGATTCCCTCTCGCATGGGCTCTGATTGGTCTTGGAGCTTTTTTTCCTTCGATCGTCGAAGCAGCCAAACCCAATATTCTTATCATCGTCGGTGACGATATGGGTTATGCCGATGTTGGCTTCCATGGTTGCAAAGATATTCCAACACCTAATTTGGACTTGCTCGCCCAATCCGGCATGCGATTCACCAATGGATACGTAAGCGGGCCTTACTGTTCCCCAACGCGTGCGGGTTTGTTAACCGGTCGCTATCAAGTCCGATTTGGTCATGAATTCAATCCTGGTGGAGGCGCAGGATCGCAAGGTCTCCCGGTGTCAGAAACCACTCTCGCTGATCGCCTCCGTGCGAACGGCTACAAGACGAGCCTCGTCGGCAAGTGGCATCTAGGAAACACTCCCGAGAAGCAGCCACTCAAGCGAGGATTTGACGAGTTCTTTGGCTTCCTCGGTGGTGCACACAGCTACTTCGAGTCCAATGGGATATTGCGAGGTGAAGCCCCAATCAAAGAGCTGGATTACACGACCGACGCCTTTGGGCGGGAAGCATGCTCCTTCATAGAGAAAAATAAAGGACAACCTTGGTTCTTGTACCTCGCGTTCAACGCAGTTCACACGCCCATGCATGCAACCGAAGATCGGCTCGCTAAGTTCCCAAATGAACAGGACAAGCAGCGCAAGAACTACAACGCCATGATGCTCGCCATGGACGAGGCCATTGGCAAAGTCCAAGGATCATTGAAGAAAACGGATCAATACACCAACACATTGGTGATGTTCATCAGCGACAACGGTGGACCTACCATGGTCGGGGTTACCATCAACGGTTCTCGAAACGATCCTCTGCGCGGCAGTAAGCGAACGACGCTTGAGGGTGGAATACGCGTTCCATTTGTCGTGTCCTGGCCAGGCCAACTCCCACCCGGACTATATCATCAACCAGCGATTCAAATCGATTTGCATACCACAGCGCTGGCAGCCGCCGGTATCGACGTAAAACCTGAATGGAAGCTGGATGGTGTTAATCTCCTGCCGTACCTTCGAGGCGAGAATTCGAATCCGCCGCACGATGCGCTCTACTGGCGATTCGGCGATCAAATGGCTATTCGAAGCGGTGATTGGAAACTCGTACGCTACGACAGCAACGTCGAATCCAAGACCGGAAGAACCGAGAATGCAACAGTGGCTAAGCTCTATAACTTGGCAAAGGATGTGCACGAAGACAACGATCAATCGGCCATGATGCCCGCAAAGGTCATGGAATTACAGGCCAAGTGGGACCGCTGGAATCAAGGCAACGTTGAACCACTTTGGGGCGGTCGAGGTCGATAATTTTCAAACTACTCCTCGCGAAGTTGCTTTGCTAACTGCTCGAATTTGACTTCGTCTTCATTCGAAACTTTGGGATATTCCAAGTCCAAAGAATCGAGGTGGCCAGCAATGATGTCAGCTATAGCTGCTCGAGCGTACCATTTATCATCCCCTGGAATGATGTACCAAGGAGTAGTCTTGGTGCTGGTCGCAGGCAACGCATCCTCAACTGCATCTTCGTATTTGCCCCACAGTTTACGTTCTTCTAAATCCCGTTCGTTGAATTTCCATCGCTTTTCTTTTTGCGTTAAGCGTTCGAGCAGCCGCTGTTTTTGTTCTTCGGGTGAGATGTGGAGAAAGAATTTTAGGACACTGATCCCACTGTTGACCAAGGTCTGTTCAAAGGTGCGAATTTCTTCGTACCTTTGCTTCCATAGTTCGCTTATTTTTTTGTAAGGAGGCAAGTTTTGAGGAACAAGGAATTCTGGGTGGACTCTCACCACCAAGACTTCCTCGTAATAGGATCGGTTGAAGATCGAGATCATGCCACGGGCAGGGAGGAATCGCATCGGGCGCCACAGAAAGTGGTACTGAAGTTCTTCGGCGTTCGGTGCCCGGAACCCATAAATGCGGCATCCTTGTGGGTTGACACCGCTGATAACATGCCGAATCGTTCCATCTTTGCCAGCAGCGTCCATCCCTTGCAGGATGACCAATAGCGAGCGTTTGCCTGATGCAAACAGACGGTTCTGGGCTTCTTGGAGCGATGCGTTGTCCGCCTGTAGGGCCTCTACTCCTTCATCTTTTTTTGCGAGCTCGTTGCCTGCTTTGGTTGAGATTTTGGAGAGATTGATGGACTCCCCTTCCTTAACGCGAAATTTCTTTGCCTCAAAACGATGCTTATTCATGATGTAGAACCCAGTCGAGCCCCAAGTCGAGATTGATTGCCGAATGCGTGAGGGCTCCTACGCTGATTCGGTCAACGCCAGTCAATGCAATGTTTCCAATCGTATCCAAATTCACTCCGCCCGAAGCTTCGAGTTCGACCGAAGGTGCCAATCGATCTCGGATCGCAACGCACTCCCGAAGTTGATCGCAACTCATGTTGTCGAGCAGGACGATATCAGGGAGCGCTCCAATCGCTGATTCGAGCTGACTGGTACGATCGATTTCGATTTCGATCATGGGGGGGCTCTCGAAGCGATAAGCACCGCTGCTCAGGAACATTTTGGCCGCTTGAACGGCAGTTCCTGGATCGAGAAGTTTGCCGTCTTTGGCGGCTCGACAGGCCAAGTGATTGTCTTTGATCAGGATCCCGTCGAAAAGTCCCAATCGATGATTGCGACCTCCACCACAGCGCACTGCGTATTTTTCGAGCCGTCGCCATCCTGGAGTCGTCTTGCGGGTGTCGTATACTCGCGCCTTGGTCCCCTGGATTTTGGAAACGAATCTGTTTGTCAGTGTCGCGATGCCGCAAAGTCGACCCAAAAAGTTGAGAATCGTTCGCTCACAAGTAAGTAAATCGCGAGAATCGCCGGCAAGGGTCGCAAGCTTTTGTCGCGGCTGAAATGGCTCTCCATCCCCGAGATGCTGGGTCCAAGTGATCCTCGCGTCGAGCTCCTGCAAAATCGCTTCGATGAGGTCGACTCCAGCAGCGAACCCAGCCACACGCGGCAAAATCACTGCGGATCCCTGCACCCCTTGTGGAACGATCGCCATGGTCGTCAAATCGGCTGTCCGATCTAGATCTTCTCGGATGGCGAGTCGGACCAAATGCGAAAGGTCGTCGAGCAAGGCCGCGTCAATGGTTTGAGAACGATAGTCGGACAACATGGCAAGGTTTAGAAACGTTCGCGAAATGACGTGCGATAATGAGGGGCGATACTGTTCAGGAATCACATCAATCGTATAGTGTAACCAGACCGTCGGGCTAAAGCGTTGAGCCCTATGGCGATTTTGGTCCGATGGGAGCATCCCGTTGCGAAAATTGCCAAGCTAATGAAAGAGATTGCGACTTTCCCGTTTTTTGGAGTTCATCCCATGAATTGTCGATTGCTTATCGTTCCTGCCGTTTTGTTTTGTTTTGCGATTCAGCCTGGATTCGCTCAAGAGAAGAAAGAACCTGCCAAGCCCGAAACCATGGAATTGGCCCGCGGCAAAATCAGTGCGACCAAGCCAGAGGCTTGGTAGACCGTCCCCCCC